>NZ_JBFOCT010000018.1:0-40795 GCF_040907925.1 Aeromonas sp. s12
CGGGAATTCAGATAATAAGTGCGACACTCATGGATGAATGGCGAGAGGTGGCCAACTGCTGATTGGTGGTACCCTTCTGCTCGCCAAAGTAAAAGCAGTATCACCATGAGCTATCAGCAGTTGACCGAGGGGCAACGATACCAGTTATCGGTGCTTCGCGCACAGGGGATGTCCATCCTTGCCACCGCACGCGCCATTGGCGTTCATCGCTCCACCCTCTACCGGGAGCTGCGTCGTAACGCCGGGCCGCAGGGCTACCAGCCAGACAATGCGCATCAGCACGCCACCCACCGACGGGCCAGTGCGGCCAAATCTCGGCTATCTGCCGATGTCATCCAGTTTGTCGAGCTGACACTCGCCTGGTGGTGGAGCCCGGAGCAGATAAGCGCGGTGGGCAAGCAGATAGGCCTCATGGTGAGTCACGAGTGGATATACCGCCATGTGGCCGCCGACAAAGCCCGGGGTGGCCAGTTGTACCGCCATCTGCGCCAGGGCCACAAGCGCTACCGCAAGGGGGCGAGCAGCCTGCGTTCTCCCATCAAGGAAGCCCGCTCTATTGATGAACGGCCGGCTATCGTCGATAGCCGGGAGCGGCTCGGTGATTGGGAGGCGGACACGGTGCTGGGCAAGCAAGGCACAGGTGCACTGGTCACCCTGGTGGAGCGCAAGAGCCGGCTCTATCTGGTCAAGCGGGTCGCGAGCAAACAGGCTGGGGTGGTGCGGGATGCGATAATCGAGATGTTAACTCCCTACATCGAGCAGGTGCATACCATCACCTTTGACAACGGCGGCGAGTTTGCCGAACACAAGGCGATAGAGGAAGCGCTGGGTGCCGAGACTTACTTTGCGCACCCTTACTCTTCGTGGGAGCGCGGTCTGAACGAGAACAGCAATGGGCTGTTGAGGCAGTTTATCCCAAAGGGAACAGACCTGAGAGAGGTCACGGACGAGGATGTCAGGAGAGCGGAGCAGTGGCTCAACCTACGACCTCGGAAATGTCTCGGATTCAGGCAGCCTGTCAAGGTATTCGAAGAGTACCGTCAGGCGGCATAGGCGAGTGTCGCACTTCGAAGTTGAATTCGCGGAGAATGAGCAGGGTGAGCTGGTGCAATTCAGGCTGCGACCGGCGCAGGAGCTACTGTTCAAGACCATGTGGTGGCTCAATATCGTACTGAAGGCGCGCCAAATAGGTTTCTCCACTGCCATCGATATCTACCTGTTGGACGAGGCGCTGTTCAACAAGAACATCAAGTGCGGGATCATCGCCCAAGACCTGACCGCGGCAGGGGAGATCTACCGCACCAAGATTGAGGTCCCGTTCGATAACCTGCCTACGTGGCTCAAGGCCTGCTTCCCAATAGCCTCTCGCCGCGGCGGTGCCAACGGTGGTTACATCCTGTTTCGCCATGGCTCCAGTATCCAGGTAGCCACCTCCTTTCGCTCTGGTACCGTCCAGCGTCTGCATGTGTCAGAGCACGGGAAGATCTGCGCCAAGTACCCAGAGAAGGCCAAGGAGGTACGAACCGGTACCCTTAACGCCATTCACCCGGGCTGCGTGGCGTTCATCGAATCAACGGCAGAAGGGGTAGGCGGTGATTTCCACAGCATGAGCATGAAGTCCCTCGAGCTGGAGCGAACCACTCACGCGCTGACACAGCAGGATTGGAAGTTTCACTTCTTTGGTTGGTGGCAGGATCCGAAGTATGCGGCCGTGGTCCCAAGGTCTGGTGTGACAGCCAGCAAAACCCAGCTGGAATACTTCGCTGCCGTCGAGAAGGCGATGGGTTGCAAGATCAGTGACGAGCAACGGCAATGGTATGTGCTCAAGGAGGCGACACAGGGTGCGGAGATGAAGCAGGAGTTCCCCAGCACACCGCTGGAGGCGTTCCTGACTTCTGGCCGTAGGGTATTCGACCCGACAGTTACCATGGCCGCAGAGGGTGACTGCATAGCCCCGCTCATTGTCTATGACATCGACCCGGTTACCGGCAGGCGCGAGAAGGCTCGCAAGCCTGAACTATTGGACGCACAGGGGCAGCGTTCGCTCGAGAACATGCTGCTGGTCTGGGAGCTGCCCGACCCTGACGAGGATTACGCCATTGGCGCTGATGTAGCAGAAGGCCTCGAGCACGGTGACCGGTCATCATGTGATGTGATAGCCAAGAGTGACGGCAGGCAGGTAGCCCACTGGTACGGGCACCTTGACCCTGGTCTCTTTGCTCAGCTGTTGGCTCATGTCGGCAAGTGGTATGGCACCGAGGAGTATGGACCGGCTTATATCGGCCCCGAGCGCAATAACCATGGCCATGCGGTGCTGCTGGCCCTGCGGGATCACTATCCGGTACGGCGCATCTACGCCCAGGAGTACATCGACCGGGATCGGGATGATGAGACCCCACGCCTTGGCTGGCTCACCACGCGACAATCCAAGCCCATCTTGGTGGATGGCCTCAAAGACCTGCTGCGTGCCGGCCAGTCCGGGATCTACTGGATAGGCACCATCAGTGAAGCAACCACCTACGTCTATGACAAACGGGGCAGCATGAATGCCCAGACCGGCTGTTACGACGATCAGCTCGTCAGCTACATGATTGCCCAAGAGATGCGGGCCAGAATGCCTGCTCGCATCGTCAAGTCCGGCACCGCACGTAAACCCAAGCACTGGATGGCCAACTGATGATCAATAACCAACCCAAGGCCCCCTCACAAGGTGGCCTCGATACCGCACGCCTGCTCAACCTGATGAGTGACATCAATGGTCAGCCTGATTGGCGCTCTTTGGCTAATCGTGCCTGTGCCTACTATGACAATGACCAGCTGCCTGCCAGCGTGAAGAAGGTGCTGGACGACCGCGGCCAGCCACTCACCATCCATAACCTGATCGCCCCCACCATTGATGGGGTACTGGGCATGGAGGCCAAGAGCAGAACCGATCTGATGGTCATTGCTGATGAGCACGATGATGAGCTGGAGCAGATGGCGGAGGCGGTTAACGCCGAGTATGCAGACATGTGCCGGTTGGGAGGGTTGGATCGGGCCCGCGGTGAAGCTTACGCCGGGCAGATAAAGACCGGCCTCGGTTGGGTTGAGGTGCGCCGTCAGGATGACCCATTCGGTCCGCGCTACAAGTTCAGCAATATCCATCGGGACGAAGTGTATTGGGACTGGCACAGTCGTGAGCCAGATCTGACTGATTGCCGGTGGCTGATGCGCCGCCGCTGGGTTGATTTGGATGAAGCAAAGACCCTGTTTCCGAGTAAGGCCGAGGCGTTGACGTGGGGCGTGAATGATTGGGATGGGATAGTCAGCCTGACCTCCATTGAAGGAATGGCTCCCGATCTGGTCAGTGCCTTCGATGAGTGGAGCTCTTTTGACAGCAAACAGGTCGAGTGGTGTAGCCGAGAGCGTGATCGGGTGCTGCTGCAGGTGGTTTATTACCGCACCTTCAGCACACGCCAAGTGCTGATGCTCGACTCAGGCCGGGCACTGGAATATGACAAGACCAACCAACTTCATCTTGCCGCTGTTGCCACGGGCCGCGCCAGGTTGGAGCGTCGTCCGGTAGCCGTGATCCGCGAGTCCTGGTTCGTGGGTCCCCATCACCTGGTCGATCGCCCCTGCAGTGCGCCCCACAACATGTATCCGCTGGTGCCGTTCTGGGGATACCGCAAAGACAGCTCTGGTGAACCTTATGGCCTGATCGCCCGCGCCATTCCTGCTCAGGATGAGGTGAATCTGCGCCGTATCAAGCTGACCTTCTTGCTGCAGGCCAAGCGCGTCATCATGGATAAGGATGCCACCAACATGACCCGGGAGCAGGTGTTGGAGCAGGTTGAGCGCCCGGATGGCTTGGTCGAGCTCAACCCTGATCGCATCAACAAGACCAGTGTGAGTGATGCCTTCAAGGTGGAGCAGGATTTCAACGTGGCAGCCCAGCAGTTCCAGGTGATGCAGGATTCGGTGAAGCTCATCCAGGACACCATGGGGGTTTATGCCGCCTTCTTGGGGCAGGGGACTACTGGCCAGTCAGGTGTTGCCATCAGCAACCTGGTCGAGCAGGGCGCCACGACACTCTCCGAGATCAACGACAACTACCGGATGGGCTGCCAACTGGTGGGGCAACTGGCGCTGTCATATCTGCTTGAAGAGCTGGCAGCCAAGAAGAACTACAAGGTGACCGTCAACCGGGATGACCCACGCCGGCGTAAGGCGGTGGTGATCAACGTGGAGCAGGAAGATGGCAAGCTCAGTAACGATGTGACCCGGCTGCGTGCCCATATTGCCCTGGCACCCATCCAGCAGACAGCAGCTTACAAGCAACAACTGGCAGAGCGCATGACCCAGGCTATGGCACAGTTGCCGCCTGAAGCTGCTGCTGCGTGCTTTGATCTGCTGGTTGAGCTGATGGATGTGCCGCGCAAAGCTGAGTTTGTGGAGCGGATCCGCAATGCCCTTAGCATTCCCAAAGATCTCGAGGAGATGGATGAGGAGGAGCGCGCCACCGCCGAGCAGCAGGCTCAGCAGCAACAGATGGAGCAGGAGATGGCCATGCGTGAGATGCAGGCCAAGCTGGCTGAGCTGGAAGGCAAGGCGGCCAAGTGGCAGGCAGAAGCCCAACGGATAGCCAAGCTGACCGACTCTATCCGGTTTGAGGATGCGCTTAAGCAGGCCCAGACAGGCAAGACTCTACAGGAGATGGAGCTGTTGGTTACTGAACAAGAGGGGATCCAGGCCGAGCAGGCAGCCCTCCAGGCCCAGCTGCTTGCTACCATTGAACAACAGATTGATGCTATCACGCTCTGATTGTTGCTTTCTTGACCTGCCGGCGTTAGGATTTCCCCAACATGGCCCAGTCTCTCGAGATTGGGCCTTTTTCATATGATATTTCTGCCAGTTGTTAACTACGATTTGGGTGCTCATTATCTCCAGTGAGAATTTTCCAACCGTGTAGTGCACTTTTTAACCCGCCTTGTGCGGGTTTTTTTGTGCCCAGTCTAAGCCGGGGAGCGTTTTCTCTGAGAGCTTTCCCCCGCTTGGGCAGCGATACCACCCACTGAAAACCCACGAGGATTACCATGGATACGAACATCGACAACCTGACTGGGACGGAAAGCCTGGACGAACTGGAAGCCATGTTGGCGGAGATCGAGCAAGCGCCCGATGCCGAGCTGGAAGATGGCACTGTCACCGAGAAAACGGACGTAGAGGCCGCGCCGTCGGCGGTCGAAGTGGCAGCCAGTACCGAACAAGCCAATGCCGGGCAGGTCGATGAAGTGGCCAAGGAACCTGAGAAGGTGATCCTGGCCAAGAACGGTCAACACACTATCCCGTATGACGTGCTTGAGCTGGCGCGCCATGAGAACAAGGCCCTGCGTGAGCAGTTGAATAGTTCTCAGCAAGCTCAGGCAGAGCGGGACAAGTTGCAGGCGTTGCTGGAGAAGCACGGGATTAACCCTGATGCCGATCCCGACCAACTTAGCCCGGATGAAGCGGCGCAATTAGCGCAGGACTTTCCGGAGATCGGGAAGGCCATGGCTGCAATGGCTCGCAAAATCCAGCTGTTGGAGCTGCCGGCTGTGGTGCAACCGGTTCAACCTGCCGTTAATCCGGTGCAGGCCGCTCTGCAGGCGGTACCTGATCTGATGAACTGGCGGGAACAGGACCAAGACCGTTTCGACTTCGCCATCATTGTCGATGAAAAGCTTCAGGTAGACCCCGCGTGGCAAGGTAAGTCACTGGATGAGCGATTTGCAGAGGCAGCGCGTCGCACCAAGCTGGCCTTTGGTGACATGGTGGAGACTGCTCCACCGCCCGCCAAGGCACCCAGCATGGAAGCCGATAAGTCCGCTGACTTCATTCCGTCCAGTCCCTCGGCACTCGGCCAAACCCATCAAGCGCCCGAAAGTGGTGTTGCCCGTTATGGCGCTATGTCTCAGGCCGATCTGACGGCCGAGATGGGAGCCATGACGGATGCCCAGCTCGAAGCATTGCTGGAACAAGCCGGGTATTAACCCACCCGTGTTAAAGGCCAACCCCGACCACTGTGTCGGGGTTTTTGTTTTTATGTAGGAGAGGATCATGACCCAAGTCACCTCGGCGCAAGCCAATAAGATTTTACAGGTTGCGCTGTTTACCTCAGCCAACCGCTCACACTCTTTGGTCAACATGCTGACTGAAGAGGCGCCCAAGGGGGCGAAGGTCAACGGTGGCAAACAGACCAGCGCTGGTGCTCCCGTCGTTCGGATCACGGATCTGACCAAAAACGCGGGCACAGAAGTAGATATGCAGCTTTTTCATCAGCTGTCTGGCCGCCCCACCATGGGCGACAAGAAAATCGCCGGTCGTCTGGAAAGTCTGGCCTTTGCCGACTTTGGACTGACTATCAACCAGACCCGTCACGGTGTAGATGCGGGTGGCAAAATGAGCCAGAAGCGCACCAAGCATGACCTTATCAAGACTGCTCGCACCCTGCTTGGGGACGGCTATTACGCTCGATTGACTGACCAGCGTGGTTTTGTGCAACTGGCAGGCGCTCGTGGTGACTATGCTGCTACCGACATCATCTTGCCGTTGGCTGATGATCCTGAGTTCGCTGAGATCATGGTTAACAAGATCACCGCGCCGACCTATGACCGTCACTTTTTCGGTGGAGATGCCACATCTTTTGAAGGCATTGATGCGGCTGACCGCTTCAATCTGGGTTGTGTGGACAATATGTCCCTGTTTCTTGACGAGATGGCCAACCCGATCCAGCCCATCCGAATGGTGTCAGACCCTTCCGGCGGTGAACCCCTTTACGTGCTCTATGTGACTCCACGTCAATGGAATGACTTTTACACCAGCTCTTCGGGCAAGGATTGGAACGCCATGCTGGCGGCGACGATGGAGCGTGGCAAGGGGTGGAACCACCCGATCTTCAAAGGGCAAGGGGCTATGTGGCGGGGGATCTTGGTCAAGTCCTACAAAGGGATGCCGGTGCGCTTCAACCAGGGCAGTCGAGTGAAGGTCTGTGGGGCTAATTCGGTCGATGGTGTTGAGGTGGATAAGGTAGCTGGAACATCCATCGACCGCGCCATTCTGCTGGGCGGTCAGGCACTGGCCAATGCGTTTGGTTCCGGTGAGCAGGGCAGCTCCTTTGGTATGTTTGAAGAGAAAACCGACCACGGCAATGCCACTGAGCTTTCCATTCGATGGGTAAGTGGTTTGCAGAAGATCCGCTTCAAGCAGAAGAACGGCAATCTGCAGGACCATGGTTGCATGGCATTGGACACCGCAGTGAGCCTGGCTGGCCGCTAATCAAGGGGCGCTTCACGTTGAGGCTCCCATCGCTATCCCATAAAAGGACCATATCATGGCCAAGATTAACCTCATTGCCACGGCTCGCCGCTGGTTTATCGGTGCCTTCGGCAACCTGTCCATTTCCCCGACCTTTATCGCCAAGCTAGCCGCGGTGCCTGCAGGGGATGTGATCGTGTTCGGTGACAAGGTCGAGCCCAACCTCAAGGTGGTGGGGGTGTCCCTGATCACCAGTGCGCTGGGAGCTGCTACCACACTTACGGCCAAGATCGGCGTTTCCACAATTGTGAATGCTGAGGGCACGGTAACCGCAGTGGCCAAGTACATCCCGGTGGATGACCTGCTCACCGAGGAGGGGCAGGAGATCACCCTCACTGTCGGCGGTGGTGCGGCAACCGGTACCGCCAAGCTCAAGCTACATTACGAAGTAATTGGCAACCTATAACGCCCATCACTGCGCGCCCGGCCCTGTGCCGGGCTTTTTCATTTCAGGATTGGAGATATTGCCGTGAGCGACAAAATTGCCGTGGTTTATATCGGCGACAAGCCGAGCAAGAAAGACACCGTTACCGGCTCCCGCATGGTGTTTCCTCGCCATGTGACCGTAGATGTTGAGAGCCACATTGCCATGCAACTGCTGGAGTTCCCCTCTGTCTGGATCCATGCCGAGGCCCTGCCTGGTGAGATCCTGCGTCAAGAGACCATCGCCAAGCTGGCTGCCGAGGAGGCAGAACGACTGGCGCGGGAGGCGGCCCGTTTTGCCGAAGAGCAAAGCATGATCGTTGGTGACCGTGATCTGGCCAAGCTGACTTCTGCCCAGCTGGCGACCCTGGTAGAGGGGGATGACCTGAAAATTGACCCACAAGGCCCGCAAGAGAAGGTTGGCGAGTTCCGCCTGCGGGTGCGTGATGCGCTGAAAGCCAAGCTGCCCGTTGAGCAAGGTAGCGAGTAATGGTACCGGTGCAAGATGGCCGGTTGGTGAGCACCACTCCTTTGATCTCGCTGGTTCGCCAGCGGGTTCTCCATTTGCCTCACACAGAAGGCGCTGACGCATTAGTCCATCGCTACCTCATTGAGGCGGCCATCATCTTTTGCAAAGAAAGCACGTTGATTCATCTGGAGCGCCAGTTTGATGAGGTGTTCGAGGGGCAGACGGTGAGCTTTGCCCTGGCTAGCAGTATCAATCGTCAGGCGAGGCAGAATGTGCGTGAACCCCAGGTGGCTGGGTCAGTGCTTCATCGCATTACTGCTGGTGGCTGCATGTTGACGCCAGGTCTGCACTATCACGCACAATCCGCTGAGTCCATCCGCTTCCTTGAACCGCTGAGTGATGTTTGCATCGTTGGGGCCATTGAGCCTCTGTCGACCGCAACGCTGATCCCCTCTGCTCTGGTTGAAGACTACGCCCATGAGCTGGCCTGTGGGGCTGGGTATCTCTTGCAGCAGCTTCACGCCAAAGCGTGGACAAACCCTGAACTGGCTCAGATAAATCGTCGCAAGTTTTATGACGGGATCCGCTCTGCATACCGGTTCCGCATTGAGCAAACCGAGAGTGCAAGAGTTCAAAATCCAGTCAGAAAACGAAACTTCTTCTGAAATGAGGTGAGTCATGCTGGTCAGTGAAATATTGAATCGCGCCTCAACTGAGTTGACCGATACACCGCGGATTAGCTGGGGTCTGGAGGATTTGCTCTCTTACTACAACAGTGCGATATCCGCGATCGCCAGCGCCAGGCCGGACATCTTCATTAAGACTCAACCCTTTGCCTGTGCAGCAGGCACTCGGCAAACCGCGCCTGCTGGCACCATCAAACTGATAGATATTGAGCGCAACACGCTTAATGGTAAGTCGATCCGCTATGTGTCCCGCGCTGATCTGGAAAGTTTAATCCCGAGCTGGGCCAGCAGTACCGGTGGGGAAGAGGCGGAGCTATATATCCACGAACCCACCAATATCAGTGCCTTCTGGTTGTACCCCGGAGTGAAGGCTGGGATGAGTGTCGAGCTGGTGCTCAGTATTCTCCCTACACCCGTAACGAGATCCGAGGTCGAGTCGGGAGTGAGCGTTCAGGTGGATGACCGGTATATCACCCCCTGTCTGGACTGGATCATCTATCGCGCGTTCATGCGTGACTCTGAGGTGACGGCGAATGCGTCAAGAGGGCAACTCCACCTGCAATCATTCAGTCAGGCGTTATCGATCAGCACTGAAACAGATGCCACCATGTTAGCGATGCGAGACAGCCAGGCCAGCACCAATGGACGGCGCCAATGATCCACATCTACGGAGTGATGACTGATCCCGCTGGCAAGTTGGTGCCTGGGGCGATCATCGAGTTGCGGTCCCTCACCACGACCAGTGAAGTGTTGATGGGCTCGGTGCTGACGTTCAAATGTGATACGGCTGGCCGGTATCGATTCCCGCTGGCAGTGGGCACCTACGATGTGTATGCCCAGAACGATCTGTGTGGCGACCTGGATTATCAGGGGACCGGGGTCGTGACGGCGCAGAATATTGATGGCTCGTTGAACAGCATCCTGGTCGATAGTGGCATCGACTTGACGCCCCCTTTGCTAGGTCGCGCTGTGGATGCGATGCAAAGGGCTGAGTCTGCGGCTGAGGCAACCGGTCGGGATCGGATCCAGACTGGCAATGACGTGAGTGCCGCGCAACGGGCTAGCCAGCTGGCAGCTGAGCAGGCTAGCGCGGCCTTGGTATCCGCCAATACGGCGGGCAGTAAAGCGGGTGAGGCGGCGACCAGTGCGATTGTGGCCACCGGTTTTGCCACACGAGCGCAGCAGTGGGCAGAAAATCCGTTGAATGTGGCGGTAGTGGCAGGCAAATATTCCGCCCTGCACTATGCCGTCAAGGGCAGCGATTCAGCCACTGTAGCTACCGCCAGTGCTTCGGCCTCAGGGGTAAGTGCCGCAACGGCTGCAGCCCAGGCTTCCAATGCTAGCAAAAGTGCGGCGACAGCCACCACCAAGGAGAGTGATGCAACGGCCAGTGCTGGCACTGCGACTATCCAAGCAAATGCGGCTCTTGGCGCCAAGGTCGCCGCTGCAGCTTCTGAAGCCCATGCCCTGACTCACGCCAGCAATGCAGACTCTGCGGCCCAAGCCTCTGAGCGCGCCAAGGTTGTTACGGTTGAGCATGCAGGAAGGGTTGCCACATTGGCCCAGCAGGTATCAGCTGATCGTGCGGTGGTACAAACGAAGTCTGCAGAGGTTGTTGCCCATGCGGCCACCGTAGCGGTGCAAAGTAGAGAGGTCAGCACCAACGCGGCGTCTGTTGCGCAGGGACAAGTTGCCGTTCAGGGCATGCGTGATGTGGTGGTGGCGAAAACGGCTGAAGCGCGTGCAGCGGCCGACACAGCCAGTGATAAAGCAAGTCAGGCGGCACAGGATCAAGCTGCTGCCGCTACCAGTGCGCAGCAGGCGAGTATGGCAAAGAGCCTGGCTGAAGCTTGGGCTCAGAGCCCAGAAGGAAATGATATTAACGGGCGGCCCGGAGAGTTTTCGGCGCTGCATTGGGCATTGCAGGCTCAGAAGTGGGCGCAGGCCATCACATCGCAGCTTGTTTGGTCTGGGCCGTGGAGTGCTGCCGCAGGCGCACCGATAGCGCCGGCGCCCAATCAAGGGATCCCGTTTTATCGGATCTCACATCCTGGGGTCATCACCAGCGTGTCCTATGTGGCAGGGGATTACCTGCACTGGGATCCTACGACTCGTTCTTGGTTCAAAATTGATGGCACCGATGCGGTGATCTCCATTAATGGCATGACCGGTGCGGTTGTGCTGAGCTCGGTGGATGTTGGGGCTCGGCCCGCAAGCTGGGTACCCGGCTGGGCTGATGTCACTGGTAAGCCGGTGACCATGCCGCCCTCCGAGCACAACCATCCTTGGTCTCAGCTTTCGAGTATCCCTGTTTACGCTACACGTTGGCCCACGATTGCAGAGGTAGGGGCGGCCGCGGCCAGTCACACCCATGCCTGGTCACAACTGACGGGGATCCCCGCTTATGCTTCCCGCTGGCCTGCGTGGGGTGAGGTGACCGGTAAACCTGATTTTGCGGCGGTAAGTCATCGTCACACTTGGGAACAAATCGATCAGGTCCCTGTGACTGCCTCCCGTTGGCCAGCCTGGGGGGAGGTAACTGGGAAGCCTGATTTTGCTACGGCCAGTCATCGCCACACCTGGGGGCAAATCGATCAGGTTCCTATCACCGCTTCCCGTTGGCCAACCTGGTCAGAGATTACAGATAAGCCAACGATTGACGCTGTATGGCTAGGTAATATGTTGTCCAACACAAAGCTGGATGTGAGAAGTCTCCTGGTGGCGGGCCTATACACGTTGATTTACGCAAACTCAGATCTGACCACAAAGTACACCAGCATGATCTGGTATGACGGGAGTGTCACAAACCAGTTTGGTACTTCTCCTGCGAGTTCTTCAGGTCTACAGCCACGGATCTTGAATCAGCATCTAGAGAATCCTGCGAACGGGAGCGGTTTTCGGCTCCTTGAGATCAGACGGGTCGCCTGATGCGGGCGGATCGTTACACGATGACAGCGTAATGCGTAGAGAGCTTGCTCATCCTGAGTCACAGCGTTAGCATAATCACAACATAGCCCTGCTCTCACGAGTGGGGCTTTTTCGTTTTAAGAGGGCGAGGATCACCCATGTCACTTATCGATATTGTGACCATGCGCGGGATGGTGCCGCGAGTGGCTGATCATCTATTGCCTGATGAGGCGGCCACTCTGGCGCAGGATTGTCACTTTGATCGCGGGGTATTAGCGCCGTTGACGGCGGACAAGCCGGTTGGCCTGGCACTGCCTCTGGTACCCAAAACCTTGTTTCACTATTACGGTGCTCACTGGTTTGCCTGGAACAAATTAGTCGAGGTGATGCGTTCGCCTATTGCACAAGACCAGTACAACCGGATTTATTACACCGATGGTGAATACCCCAAGCTGACTTATGACGCTATCGCCACGGGAGGCTCAAACAAGCCAACAGCCTGGTATCGGCTTGGTGTGCTTGCCCCGGCGACGCCACCGAATATGCAATCCGTCACCCCGCCTGCGGGTGGCAAAGATGACAATCCCACCGATGACGAAACTCGCTTCTATGTTGAAACCTATGTAACCGGCTTGGGAGAGGAGGGGGCGCCAGGGCCTGCCAGCGGGAAAGTCACCATCACTATTCCAAACTCCACCGTGCTGGTGGGGTTGTCTCCGGCTCCTACCAACAACAGCAATATCACCCGGCGCCGGCTTTATCGATCGGTATCTGGTGGTGGGATGGCGGATTACCTGCTGGTTGCCGATCTTGCCATTGCGACTGTGACGCACAGCGATAGCAAGAAGGATGGGGAACTGGGGCCGGTGCTTGAGACCTATGGCTACATCATGCCCCCGGACAAGATGCGCGGTATCTGCCAAATGGCCAATGGCATCTGTGCCGGTTTCATCGGTAATGCCGTGCTGTTCTCAGAGCCGTTTCTGCCTTACGCCTGGCCAGAGAAGTACAAGCTGACCACTGAGCATGACATTGTTGCCATCGCCGCTATCGATACAGCCTTGGTTGTGGGTACTAAGGGTTACCCCTATCTGTTTCAAGGTGCGTCCCCCTCAGCCATCACCGGGCAGAAGCTCTCCTCGGTCCAACAGGCCTGCGTCAGTGCGAGGTCTATGGTGGCACTGGATGGCATGGTTCTTTACGCCGCACCTGATGGGCTGATTGGTGTGGGGGCCGATGGTGGAACCTTGATCACAGAGGGGATCATTACCCGTGAGCAATGGCAGGTGATGAAACCTGACACGCTGCGCGCCTGGTACAGCGAAGGCAAGTATGTGGCCCTGACCGATAGCCATGGGTTTGTCTTCGACCCAAAATCGGGAGACCTGCGCTGGCTATCGAGTCGTTGGGATACCGCAGTACCTGATATGCAACTCGATGCGCTGATGTTGGCCAAGGGCATTGAGCTTTATCATTGGCGAGGTGGGGCGACTCCCTTGCCGATGATCTGGCGCTCTAAAGAGTTTGAGTTGCCACTCGGCGTCAGGCTGGGTTGTGCCCGGGTGACCAGCGACCTGATCAGCCAATGTCGCTTCACGCTGATCATCGATGGAGCTCGGGTCTTCTCGCTTACCGAAGGCCAGGTACCTGATGGCGTCTTCCGGTTGCCTCCTTTGCGGGGGCGCCGCTGGCAAGTTGAGGTTGCCGGCACTGCGGTGATCGAGCGCATTACTCTGGGCTCCAGTATTGCTGAGGTCGCAGCGCAATGAGTAAGAGCTCCTTTCGTGCCAGTGGTACCCCACAGGGACTGACTGAAAACATGCAGATCCTGACCGGTCAGAAAGGGGACCGGCTGGATAAAGCGCTGACGCTGCGAGAAGCCGCAGCCATTGGCATGATCAACCTGCGTCGCAACGGCAATGGGGCTGTCGTACCAGAAGTGCCACCAGATAAGCCGACAGACCCTGAGTGGTCTGGTGTGCAATTGCCCGTTGCTCCGACAAGTGTTACCGCTGACGGAGCATTTCATACCATCACCCTAACTTGGGATATCCCCGGGTATAAAGGACACTCATACGCTGAGATATTGCGAGCAGAGGTGGACAATCCCGCCATCGCAGTGGCGATCGGTACCACTCTGGCGAATGTCTACTCAGACGCCGTAGGGAAGGGATATACCGCCTATTACTGGGTGCGTTTCATCAACAAGAATGGACTGACAGGGCCACTGCACAGCACCGCAGGCTTGAAGGCCAAAACCAGTCCTGACGTAGATGAAATCATTGCTTCAGCTACCAAATTTGCAATCTATAACCCGGCAAACCCGAGTGCGAAAGAGATCATATTCGGGGTTACTGATGATGGCCGGGTTGCCATCAAAGAGGCAGTTATCAAGGCTGCAACCATCCAGATCCTGCACTCAGAGAAGATAACCGCCGACTATATCAAGGCAGGGGTCAGTATCAGTGCTCCCTTGATCACAGGCGGCCAGCTCGATATGGGTAATTCCTTCATGGCTGGGGGGGCTGCGGGATTTGGTAAAGGTGGTCCCTATGCTGGGTGGAGCTGGGGTTGGTACACCATGATCTATGCCGATGGCAGTCTGTTTACCAATCGCCTACGGGCGGAGGGTGGGTATGTCAAAAACATGACCCTAGGAAACTGCACGATTGAGCAGGATTGCATTGTCAGAGGGACGGTGTATGCCGATCGGATAGTTGGTGACGTTTATGTCGCACGAGATTATGCGTGTTCACACAATGGCAATGGCGTTGGACCAATCGACGTGGCACGGATCAAAGTGAACCAAGCTGTCGGGTTTAATCGGACACTTACGATACCCAATCTATGTGGCTTGGTAGGGTGTTCTGTGACAGCGGAAGGACCCGGTTCAGGGACCCTGACTCGTGATAATTCAACAGAGATGCAGGTCGAGATCCTGATGGATAGCGCGTTGGTGAAAACATTCACAGTTCGTGTGGAAGTGTCAGCTACCTCAAATCCATCATCAGGTCCAGTTACTAGGACGAATGAGGTGGGTGCTTATGGTGGAGACATAACTGTTCCTGCGAACAGCGAACCCTTGGTTACTGTCAGGATCCGACGTTCCAGAGGGAATGGCTGGGTCAGAAGCGATGCCAGCCAGAATGGGCGCGTCGTGATGTTCAAACAAGGCGGGTCTCTTTCATGAAGCCGATCCACCGCATAGCCAGCGACACCGGCAACCCTAATCTATCCGCCGAACTTCAAGACGCCATCCGTAACCGGGTGGCGTTTTTGTTTGTGCGTGGTGATGACGGTTTCGTCTTGAAGCCAGTCAGCGAACGGGGAACTACCGGCGTGCTGGTGTGGGTAGGTTGGGGCGATGGCGGAGCCCCTAAGTGTCACCTGCCAGAGGTAAGGCGGTTAGCCCGCATGATCGGTGCTCGCTGGCTGCGCTTTCATTCTGCGCGCAAAGGGTGGCTCAAGCTGGCACCAGGAATGGGGTGGGTGCGTCAGCCGGACGATGCTGACGGCTTGTACGTATTTCAGATCAACCTGTGAGAGGTGGGTGATGGGGAAGGGTGGCTCGAACGAAATCAAGGAAACAGAGGCTCAAAAGGCGGCGGCTGGCGTGGCCATGGAGCAATGGGACCTCTACAAGAACGACCTGCAGCAGTATGAGGACATCTTCATGGACAAGGTCGATAACCTCAACAGCGATCGGGAATATGACAAATTGTCTGGTACTGCGGCTCTTGGAACTGCGCAAGCCTTTGGTGAGGCGCGTTCTGGACTGGCGGATGACTTGGCAGGAGGAGGGGTCGATCCGACCAGCGGTAAGTATCAGGCCGCAATGGAAGGTCTGGAGACAGACCAGGCCTTGAGCCAGACCGATACCACCAACCGAGCCCAGTCCAGCCAGCAAGACAAGTATGTGGCTGGCCTCAAGGATGTGGTGAGCATTGGCGCCGGCCAGAAGGCCGAATCTCTCGCCGGTATGGGCGATGTGGCCAATTCCAGCTTGCGCAAGGCGGTGATCGATGCCCAGACCTCGTTCAAGGATAAGCAGGCAACGGCAGGATTGGTGGGCACATTAGCCGGTGGTGCCACCGCTTATGGGCTTGGGCAGCTGAAGCCTCCGGTCGCGGTGGGTAGCAAGAAGATCAGCCCGACAGCATCGGTGCTGCAGGGCAAGGGTTACTAAGGGGTAAACGATGGGATACGCCGCAGACACTTACGCAAAGATTACCCGAGAGCAATACCAGGATTGGAAGACCCGCTTTTACCCCAAGCAGAAAGAGCTGATGGAGCTGGCAACCAATGGCAAGTTGCTCCAAGACCAACTTGGCCGGGTGGATGGGAATAATGCGAATGCCTTGCGTTCGGCTCAGCAGGCCACGGCTAATCGCAATGCCCGCATGGGGGTTGCGGCCCCCTCACTTGCCAGCGACAACAGCCAGGGGCTGCGTTCGGCTTTGATGACGGCAGGAACCGAGAATGGTTTACGTGAGCAGGAGCAGGCTCGCCAGATGGGGATCTTGACCGGTGCTGATGCCGGGCTGCGTGATGCAATTAAAACTGGTGGGGGAATGTAATGGGATACGGGATTTTGGATATCGGAGCCCAGACGCGCCAGCAGGGAATGGCTGGCCTGCGTGATGCGGCAAGCCGAGAGCAAGAGGTTGAGACGGCAAACAAGAGCCTCAAGACTGCTCGCAAAGGGCAGACCATGAGCTCGGTAGGTGCTGGTGCCGGGATCGGCATGATGGTGGGCGGCCCGGTCGGAGCGTTGGTTGGTGGTGGCATTGGTTTTCTGGCTGACAGCCTGTTTTAAGGGGGTAAGGGATGGGCGTATCAGGATTGGCAGAGGGGTTTCTTGCCGGGTTCAATACCATGGACCGTTATCAGCGTGGCCAAAAAGACGATGAGCGTATGGATAAGTCCATGAGCTTGCGCGATGCCATGTGGCAGAACGAGCAGGATCGGCAGCAAGTCGCTGATGCGCGTTACCAGGAGGGAGTGGACTACTCAAAGACGCGAGATAATTTGGCGGACGAGCGCTATGACAAGCAGTTTTCACTGACTGAGCGACAAGTTAAGGCTTCTGAAGCGCGGGCGGGAGCTGCAGAACGTCGCGCCAATGCCGGTGAAGCTCGTCAGCAGCAGGAGTATCAGTGGCAGCGTGACCAACGTGAGAAGCAACTGTTCCAACAGGAGAATTACCCCATTATCCAGTCTGGTTGGCAGGCTGTGGCCGAGGGGAAAGATCCCGGTGAGCAATTCTGGGGGGTGGTACGTGATAAGCGGGCAGGATCTTACAATCCTGAGCGCTACCTGCAGCAGGACTATGCTGAGGCTGGGAAGACCTTCGTCACCTATGCTGGCAACCTGATGCGCCAGGCACAAGAGGGCAAGCTAGACCCCTCAACGCCAGAAGGCCACGCGATGGTTAATGATCCCAAGTTTATCAAGGCGGCTGGGACCCTCTATCAGGATGAGGTCAATAAGGGGGTGGGTGATATCGACCCTGACACCGGCAAGACCATCACCGCTAAACAGCTCAACAACATCATGGTGAGCCCGGACGGGCGCGGGGTGGTACTGGGGGTGGAAGTCACCTATGACGATGGCAGCAAGGATGTGCGACCGGTCACCAATAATCGGAGTTCGTCACCTGACGATCCCCCCAAGGTGATCCCCATCAACGACTTCTTAAAGCCTGCGTACCAACGAGCTGCCTTGGCAAAGCACATGATTGGCAATGCAGATCAGTTGCGGGCCTCGCTCGGCCTGGCTGCAGGCCCAGACCCGGCCGGTTACAAGAAGGCTGTGACCAATCTTGAAAGTCAGCATGGACAGAACCGGGCGCGGATCTCTTCAAGCAACACTGAAGATAAGGATATCCAACTCGAGTCGCTGGATGCCCAGCTTGAGCAGAGCAAAGCTGCGTTGACCGAGACATATGGCATGACCAGCAAAACCGACGAGCCAAAGCAGGAAGCACCACTCAAGGCATGGGCTGGTGGCGATCCCGATCGCCTGCAGTTCGTCAAAGAGGCGAACCAGCACGGCAAGCTTAATAGCTTGCTTGAGAACCCGGCCAGAATGAACACTGCTTTTGAAATATGGCGCCAGCAGGCGGTATCACACAAGAAAGCTGAGCTGGCAACCGTAACGGCTAGCCGCCTTCGAGATACGCAAACTAGTGCTTATCAGGCCATGAGCCAAGGGCATGTCAAATAGTCGCGTTTTAGGGGGGGCCATTCAATAGATGAGAACGATGTTTGCAGATAACCTTTTCATTAATTATTAAGATCATCAATTGTGGCGGTTGTCATTACTTTATTTGGGGAGAGTGTTGGGCTCATGATATAAGGGATGTGTTTGGATGTGATGTGAGCTTAAATCACAAATCTCAATTCAATTGGAGTTTTAAATGAGAAAGCTATTATTTTCAGTTTTTATTGCTTCACTTGCTTCACTTGCTACAGGCTGCTCAAGTTCGTTCTCAGAACAAAAGCCTTGGCGAGGTGTTTATTCAGAAGGATTTGAAGTCAGTTCTTTTTCCCCCTGTGGAGGGGGAAAGGATTTTTGGTTAGATGTGAAACAACCCCAAGTTATGGATGATGTGGAAAAAGAAATAAACAAGATTAGAGCCGAACGTGGATATATGTACCCAAAGGTTTATATAGAGTTTTATGGTGTTGATGAGGGTAAGGCGGACGATGGTTTTGCGGAAGATTATGATGCAGTTGTGTCCGTAGAAAAGGTAATTAAATTTACAACAGAAATCCCATATACCTGTCAGCATTGAGTTGTTATAAAGCCACCGATACACGGTGGCTTTATACTTGACATCAACTTACCAAGCTCTTCCTTGCCATATATACAGCACCTAAAATTAACAGTTCAGCAGGTACTGAACCGCCACCACCATTACGTTCATCCTTCTTAATATCTTTGTTTGGTATATCATTTACATCAATAACCTTGGTTTCAAATTCAATTTCTTCTTTTCCAAGGTATCGTACCGATATAACGCCTTCATTATATCCTTGAGTGGTAATAAGATTCTTTTTATCTTTGATGTCAAACTTAGTTATATAGACTTCGTAGCTGCCATCTGCATTCAATTCTAATTCATCTTTAGTGATGTAAGTCTTATTCTTATCATAATCAACAGTAGCATAGTAAGGGTTGTAATATGTGATAGATGCATACTTTAAATTGGCAGGTATTTTACCAGTCAGCTTAATTGCTTTGTCATTTTCAAGTTGAATGTAGAAACCATCATAGCGATTATCAGTGGTGGGAAAGAGTGCTTGAACGAGGTCAGGTCTAGGGTTTACATCTGCACTTGTATTTTTGCTTTTACTCATTTGGGATGTGAGATCAAGTGAGCTTTCAACCAAACTAGTCAAAAAGGCACTGGCTCGTGTAATTCGTTCTGATGATGAGGCAATGAATGGAGTGTCAAAATCACCATCAGTTTGTTTGATCATCAACTCGGCTGGCGCATTTTTTCTAACGGCGCCATTAGCATAATACTCACGAACAATTAGCATGTAGTCATTGGCATCAGTTGTGATCCCATTTTCTGCAGCTGTAGGACCGATCTCGATACGGAAAGTTCCATTATCCCCAACTTTGATGTTATCTGTTGAAACATTTTTTTCTGGAAGAGCCACGTTTCTTCCATCACGTAATGTATAAACTTGAATGCCAAGGTAAAGCGTATCACCGAATTTACCTTCTAAAACATAACTGCTCTCGCCTTTGATCATTGTGGAGCGATAGCGTGTCCAAGGGTTATCACCGGCTGTTTTACGTGATGTAGTGATCCAATCAACGAATGATGGGGATCCGATGGAGGCCTTGTCGATAAAAACTTCATTGGCAAGAGATAAGCTATCGTATAGAAAATCAACGCCTTGCTCTCGAATGGAGTTATCCAAGTTCAATGAGTTATCGAAGTTTATGATCTTTTGATTAAGTGATATTATCGAATAGGCAATCCCATCTCGATTATCCTTTGCAAAGGCACCACCAGATAAAACCAAACCTAGCATACATATAAATATTTTCATAAGTTTTCTCCTACTATAAGTTTATATTGTGTTTCTGTAATTTCTTGCAAATTAAAAATGACATTGCGATTATTATGATAATAGCTACAAGTGACTCGATTATATCTAGTTTATACTGATTAAGTACGACAATGCTCGCTGAAATAAGGACCCACTGTACAATATAGAAATTGGTGATGTGTGTGCTTATAAAACCAATGATATTAAAAAGACCTTTATGGATGTATGGAGATATGAAGAACATGAGTGCAAGCCATTGCATAATAAATCCAATGTATAATACTAGTCCACCAGGGCCGGTTCTCCAGTAATCACCAAAGTGAAATGAAATATTAGTTTGAGAAATGAGTATACCAATAAAGGATAAACATACACCAAAACAAAATTGATACCCCATTACCTGTGTTGTTAGTGTAAGTGGATTACTATATCTTCTACCAAGGATCATGCCAATCAATGGATAGATGACCCATGGGAATAGAGGGAATGAAACCATTTCCCCATTAATACCCCATAATGGTTCGAGTAACCTTCCCCAAAATGGAACATAGGTTCCAAGGCCCCATATAAAAGGGGAGTACACCAAAACCAATAGTATCAGAAGCGTTATGCAAACATCATTAAGTTGTAATTTATTGACTATCGCCATTATCAAATATGATAGGCCTGCGACTTGTAGGATATCAACTACAAGTAAATTCGAGATGATATCATCGGCAAAGTTTGTCAATTTATCATCCGGCTCACTTGTATCAAATGGCATATAAAATAAGAAGAGGGTAAAGGGGACTACTAATCGTAATAAATTCAGGTAGTACCCTTTAGCAAATAATGAAAATGAGCGCTTTATATCGTGCGTAAAATGATGCTCTTTCTTATATGCATATAGAATCCCCATGACAACCATGAATACTGGGGCGGCAGGGGCTTCACCTAGTAATGTTATAACCTTTCCAAATATAGAATGTTCTGCAATTTGAGTCTTTGTGTTAACACTCACTACATGAGTACACACCATAAATATTGCAGCCAAACCGCGAGCCAAGTCTAAAAATGGAAGTTTACTCGACATTTATTTATCCCTGTGAAGTGTCCGAGTACTGTACGTTATTAGATTTAGGAGCGCCATATGAGATTGTATATCATTGATTAATTACAGGGTTGTCATTATATTTATAGTCTTTTTGCTATTCCCTTATAGGTATTTGTATTGAGTTTTATATGGGAATGATTCAAATGTGTTGAACGTTTTGTTTTGATGTGGAAATTCTGTTGAGTAAGGCGTGTTGGTAAAATGATGAGAGCGTCAATAAATATCCGGTTCTTGACGTAACATGTATCGATTACTTGCCTGATCCGCTGCCCAGCGTTAGCATCTATCCATTATCGGTCAGTCTGTTTTTTGATCGGCCTCACATATCCAAGCCCTGATCGGTTCGCCGGTCGGGGCTTTTCTTTTGCCAGATAGTCGAGGATTACATGGATAAGCCAGGACTACGTGACGCACTGCCACAACCGGAGCAGTCTGATACCCGTAACACTCCGTTTTGGAGCAACCTAGACAGCAGCCTGTCAGCAGCCTCTGCCCCGCCTCTCTCCAGTGCCGCTCCGGCTCGCAATCTTGATGTAGGCCTAGGCGATCTAGCACGAGGCATTGGTGCCGGTGCGCTGGATCTGGTCGGCGGGATCGGTGAGCTGGCGGGCCAGGCCAGTGAGTTTGGCAAAAAAAATGTGGGCAAGCAGGGGGGGGACTACCTAGATCAGGCGCGCGCCAACATGGCGAGCAAGCTCAGCCCCATACTGGATGTTGTGGCGGGCGCCGGGGATCTGGCTAAGTCGGGGGCCGGATCACTGACAGAAGGTATGAGCCCCGATGCCAAAGTGGCCATCAACCGTCGTTTGGTCGATGAGACCCCAGAGGGGCGCCTCACCATAGGGGATGGCGCGGGTGATATCGATGTCTGGGCTATGAAGATGGCGCAGGGCGTTGGCTCTTTGGTGCCGACCCTGCTGGCCGGCGGCGTGACTGGTGTTGCAGCCAAGGTCAGCATTGGGCGGGCGGTGACGGCTTCGATGGTCAAACGTGGTGCCACGCTCCAGGTGGCCGAGGCGGTGGCCGCCAAGACCGTCTCCAAACTTGCGACCGGTGCAGCCATTACTACGGGGGCAACGGGGTCGGTTGGTAGTGCTGGGGTGAACACGCGCGAGACAGTGCTTGGCATGAGTTATGACGAGCTGGCGGCCAGTAACATCTTCCGCCAGACCTTTACTCGTATCGACCAAGATCAGCAAACTGAGCGCCTCTCTGACGAGGAAAAGCTGGCTCAGGCCCGGGAAGAGACAGCCAATCTGGCCAGCCGCGCCACCATGAGCGATGCGAAGACCTGGGGCGCCGCTGCCATGGGCTCCATGATGGGTGATGCCATGTTGTTCAAGATGCTTGCAGGCAAGGTGGCTGTGGGCGGCATGCTAAAAGGCGCTGCCAAGGGTACGCTGGGTGAGGGCGTTGGCGAGACACTTGAAGAGGGCGTTCAGCAATATGCGGTGAATGAAGCATTGAATGAAGTAGCTGCTGCAGACATCGACCCGATGAAAGGGGTGGTATCGAGTGCGCTGGAAGGTGGCCTTATCGGTATGGGCACGGGTGGCGTTGTCGGTGCTGCTGGCGGCCTGCGTGGTGGTAAGCAGCAGGTTGATAGCGAGAACGGGCAAGCAGGGTCAGACCCTGCTGTCGATGGGGCGCCCGTTGATCTGGGCGAGCAAGTGCAGACTGACCCGGCAACCGTGCCTGTTGGACCTGATCTGGTCGCAGCAGTGGATGATTTGGCAGAGCCTGGGCCAACCAGTACCGAACAAAATCCGCTTGGCCCAAGCCAAAGCCAGTTTGATGAAATGAGGGATGTACCTGCCTATCTGCGTCAGGACGATACTGCCGAGCGCTTCAAGGGGATGGCTGAGGATACGGAGGTACAGCGCGCCCTGTCTGGTGAGTTCGGCTCGTCGGTGCAAGAGTTGGTTGCAGCCCAGATCAACAGGGGGGAGCAGGGGCCAAGCCTCTACGAGCAGGCTCAGTCTGGCGCACTTGGGGTGGATCCGTTCGCTGGCAACAAAACTGCCTCACAAGTTGCAGCAGAGGGGCGCAAACCGAACGCTCTGAGGGCGCCAACCGAACAAGAGCGAGAGATAGAGGGCTATCGGCAGACGGCCGAGCAGAAGCAAAAAGAGAGCTTGGCTCAACGTGAGGCGTTACAGGGTGCCACATTTGAGCCAGGTATTGAGTCGCAGTATGCCGCAGAGGTTGCCACACAGGCTCGTGATCAAGCGATCACTCGAGCTGGGAGCGAGACCGATTCAATCTTTGGCCCGCTTCAATCGTTACGTATTACCCGCAAGGGCAAGCCGTTCGCCAGTGAAAAAGAGGCTCAGCTTGCCAGTCGCAAAGGAAAGGAGACCCCAGTGCCGCTCAATGGAGGCGGTTTTGGGGTGGCCGAGATTGCAGAGGTGGCGCAAGCCAGAACCGGGCAACTCGACGATACCCATTCCAGCCAACAACAAGCAGAGGTGATCAATGAGCCAGTTACTCCAGTACCTGCAGTCAGCAGTGAGCGACAAGGTGATCAGCCAGGAGCAGGCCAACCAGCTGCAGCAGGTTCTGGGCCAACACCTACCGAACTCACCGACCGAACTAGAGCCGGAGATCCGCCAGATCTCGTTGCTGCTCTACCTACACCAGATGGACCATCTCTTGATGACCCGACACTAACAGCCCCGGCCACTGATGCCGGGGTTGTTGTTTCTGGGGCTGACACACCGGTAGCTCATCCTAAGCCCTGGCATGAAGCCATTGATAACCCTGACGGCACCATCACCCTGAAAGGCGATCTGCCCATGATCAAGCGCTGGGCCAAGGACACCGGCGTGAAGGTGATCCCAGGCAAAGGTGGGCTGGTAGTGGCCACGTCGTCAGCTGCCAAGGTGCGGGAGCTTGCCAAGCCTGCTGCCAGTGAGCCGGTGCAGCAGATCGAAGCTGCTCGCGCCGATGTGGCGCCAGCGCCCACCGACGCACAGAAAGAGGCGGGTAACTACAAGAAGGGGCACCTCACGCTGCAGGGGCTGGATATCGCACTCGAGAACCCCAAGGGCTCCACCCGCTCCGGTACCGATCAGGACGGCAAGGCGTGGCAATCGACCATGGCCCACGACTACGGCTACATCAAACGCACGCTCGGCGCTGATGGTGATCACGTTGATGTGTTTATTGGTGATCAGCTAGATGGCGAGACGGTCTATGTGGTGGATCAGGTGGACCCCAAGACCGGCAAGTTTGACGAGCACAAGGTGATGATGGGCTTTGCTGATGAGCAGGCCGCTCGGGATGGTTACCTTGCCAACTTTGAAAAGGGCTGGAAGGGGCTGGGCGCCATCAAGGCCATGCCGATTGAGGCGTTTAAGCGTTGGCTCAGTGACGGTGATACCACCAAGCCTGTGGTGGCTGGCAAGGCCGAGTCACAGAGCAAGATTGCAGACTTTGGCGAGAAGATTGGTGGGGCGCGCAAGGATACCTGGACGGCGTACCGCGACACCGTTGAAGGGGAGACCACGGAGCAGATAAAGGCGCTGCCGCTCTCCAAGGCATGGCCAGCACCAGACTATGACAAGTTGATTGAGTCAGGGGTGGATCGCCATGCCGTTGCCATTGCCAGGGCTGCTCGTGACGCGATCCCAGCTAAGCCTCGGGTTAGCTATAAGGTCGGCAATTGGGCGCAGGCGGTGAAGTCGCTGCGTGACCTGTCTCTTGGACTGATGGATGGCACTATTGATGCGGATACGGCAAAACGTGTGATGTCGAGCGCTAGCTTGCGCAGTGCCCATGCCATTCAGCACCGGGCAGACCTCTATGTGGCAGTCGGTCATCAACGAAGTCTGGCAGACCTGACGCTCAACCTGGGCAGTTACAGCCTCTACGATGGGGTGAAGTACGACCCACCCAAGGGAATTTGGGCCATTAGCCGCGAGAGTAAGTCGAGTGTTTTCGGTAGCTGGCCCCGCACTATCGCATCAGGAACAAGCAAGGCAGAGGTTATTGCGGCGTTCAAGCATCGTTATGACCAATTAACGCAAGAGGGAACTAAACCCAAAGCAGTCTCGTTCGCAATCTATAGCCGTCGTAATGGGCAAGGCTGGATCGTCGGGAAGAAAGTGGGCCGTAACCACCTGGACCTGACAGAGGCATTCGATAACGTCAGTGATGCCAGACAGTACCGGGATGACCACTATGACGAGCTGGTCAGCAAGTTGGAAAAGGCCAAAGAGATCCCGCATGAGCGCCGTGATATCAATCAGCCTCGTGTGGGCGAGGACATGCGCGGCGGGGCTGATATCACCCCCGAGCTGTTCGGACAAGCATTTGGTTTTCGCGGCGTAGAGTTCGGTAACTGGGTGGAGCAGGGCCGCCGTCAACGGGACTTGAACCATGCCTACGATGCGTTGATGGATATGGCAGCGGTGCTGGGGATCTCGCCCAAGGCATTGTCACTCAATGGTGAGCTGGGGTTGGCGTTCGGTGCCAGGGGAGCAGGTGGGGTAAACCCGGCTGCGGCTCACTATGAGCATGGCAAGGTGGTGATCAACCTCACCAAGATGAATGGAGCCGGTTCGTTAGGGCATGAATGGTGGCATGCGCTTGATGGCTACTTTGCCAGAACTCGAGGCCAACCAGGCGACATGATGACCGAGGCTCTGGATGTGTCTTTGACTGCTCGGGGTAACCCATTCACCCATCGTGGCGCTGTTCGTAAAGAGATGATCGAGGCCTTCGGTGCCGTCAACCGGGCAATCAAGCAGACTGGGCTAAAGGAGCGGTCGCGCAAACTGGATGACAAGCGAAGTAAGGCGTATTGGACTACCGACCGAGAGCTGAGCGCCCGGGCGTTCGAGTCGTATCTGATAGCAAAGCTACAAGACCAAAATGCCAGCAACGATTACCTGGCCAACATTGTCAGTGAGGCGTCCTGGGATGCAGAAGCTGCGCTGGGGATGCGACTTGATGAGAGTTATCCCTACCCGACAGCCGGTGAGGTTCCTGCCATCCGGGCTGGTTTTGATCAGTTCTTTGACGCCATTGAAGAGCGTGAGGAGGGGGATCGCCGGATCCTGTTTTCCAAGCAAGCCATGGCGCAAGGCGACAAGCCCGCTAAGCACCTGACCCAGAAAGAGGCGGAGCTGGTCACCAAGATATGGTTCAGGCAGTACCAGGGGGCAAGTGGCATTAATGTGCAGATCCACGCTAGCCAGGCAGAGCTTGAGCGGGCGCTGGGGCTGGATGCCAAAGAGGGGTTGATCCGGCGAGCTGCGTTTGATGACGACGCCAGCACCCTGCATGTGGCCGCCGACACGATTGCCAATCCTACCCGGATGCGCGAGATCTTGCGCCATGAGGTGCTGGCCCACTATGGGTTGGCCCATGTGCTGGGCGATGGTGGATACACCAAGCTGATGAGCCGCCTGATCCAGTCCAAGAAAAACCCCAGTATGAAGGCCGTATGGGACTGGGTAGATATTCACTATGCCGATGAGGATATCGGGGTTCAGGCCGAAGAGGTGGTTGCCCACTTGGCTGAGCTGGAGCAAAACGCCTGGGGCCGCGGCTGGGATCGTGTGGTGGCATGGGTGACCCGGGCCCTGCGCTCAGTTGGTTTCGTGCCTGACGGTATCAATGCCGCCGAGACCCGTACCCTGATCGAGGGGCTGGGCAAGCAGATGAAACTAGGGGGGCTTGATAATGATGGCCCTGATGGCGGTAAGAAGTTCAGCCAAGAGGCGGAGCACGATGATGATGTGTTCAAGCCGGTTCATTCCGAGGCGCAGGGATATCGGCAGCAATTAGCAAAGGCGATGACATCACCTAAGAGTGGTGAAATCGTTATTGAGCTAGGACGTACACCACCGGTCATTCAAGCGCTCGGAGCACCAGATCTTCCGCTTCGTATTACCAGGGACATCGTTCGTAAGGCTACAAATGGCGTCAAGCATGATGTGCCAATGTCGATCATCGAAAAACTGCCAGAGTTGCTACACGACCCTATTGCTGTGTTCGATTCAAAAACAGAGCAGGGTGCCAAAACCATATTGATTGATGCTAAAGACGGAAGTGGGCAATCGGTGATGGTTGCAGTTCATATGAATGTGACATCTGGACGTACGAGCGTTAATCGTGTAGCAAGTACTTATGGTCGGCCTGGGAGCCAATTCTGGGGCTGGATAGATGAAGGTTTATTACTTTATGCGAGAGAAAAACAAAACCCGCTCGGTTCGACCCAAGGGCTGCAATTGCCCAAGCGTGGTTCACCAGAACGGGTTCCAAACTCAAATATACTCTCCAGAATCAACCTTGCCAAGGATGCTGACAAAGTCCGAGATCGAATCGCTGCGGCAGGACCGCATGCGCCGGCACGAGGCGAACATGAAAGCCCTCGAGACGATGGTTCTCTCCCACCTGATGGTCTGAAATTCAGCCAAACCAATACCGTCGCTGACCAGGCGATGGAAAAACTCAATCTGGGCCCCAAGCCAGACATCATTGATAACACCAAAGCCAACCTTGCCAAGCTGCGATCGGTAGATCGCGGAGTGGTCCAGTCATGGGTTGACCGCTTCATCAAGAAAGCCAACACCGAAGTGCTCGATGCCTTGGCTCCCATCAAGTATGCAGAGCAAGCAGCAGGCATTACGGATGCCGCTGACTCTGGCTATATCGCCGCACGGATGGCCACCGGTGCGGCCTCCACCATGCAGGCGACCATGCTCTATGGCCTGCCGGAGTGGAAGGATGGGGTGATCCAGCGCAAAGCAGGAACCGGTGAGAAAGATGCGTTGCTGGGGATCTTCTCTGACCTGGGGGCCGACTTGCACAACTGGCTTGGCTGGATGGCCGGTCACCGGGCTGAAATCCTGCTGGGACAGGGGCGTGAGAACCTGCTCGATGCCAATGACATCGCTGCGCTGAAAGGCGTTGGCAAGGGCAAAGAGGCCAAATTCATCGAGGCGAAGTCCCGTTGGAACCGGCTCAATGCCGCCACGCTGGATCTAGCGCAGGAGGCTGGGCTCTTTACCGCTGAGGCGAGGGCCGAGTTCGAGAGCGAGTGGTATATCCCCTTCTTCCGTGAATCTGAGGATGGTGACGTGATCGCCCCCTTTAAGCCAAAGGGGATCGCCAACCAGAATGCCGGTATCAAGAAGCTCAAGGGGGGTGAGGCCAACACCAACGATCTGCTCGAGAACATATTCACCTCTACCTCCAAGCTGATTGACGCCTCCATGAAGAACATGGCGGCGCAAAAAACAGTCTGGAACCTAGCGGATACTGGTCTCATCGAGGTGGTGGCCAAGCCCAACATGATGGACTGGCGAGCCCTCAAGAATGGCAAGGACTTGATCACCGTTAAGCTGGAGGGGGAGGACTACATGATCCGGGTTGTGGATCCTGACCTTTACCGCGCCATGACCTTCTTCGATCGTCAGCCGTTCGGAACCATGATTAATGTGGCAGCCAAGGCCAAGCGCCTGCTGACAGCCGGCGTCACCGCATCCCCTGAGTTCATGCTGCGCAACTTCTTGCGCGACTCACTCTCCAGCTGGGTGATCAGCAAGGATGGCTTCAAGCCAGTGATCGACTCCATCAAGGGGGTAAGAAAAACCCTGGCCATGGATGGCAGCACCATCGATGTGATGTTCAGTGGTGCCAGCTTCCTTGGTGGCTACGTCAACGGCAATGACCCTACCGCCATGGCTGACACGGTGCGCAAGTCGCTGCGTCGCAAAGGGATGACGCCAGAGCAGATCGCCAAGTATGAGAAGTCCATCATCCGCAATGCAGCCCATGCCAAAGGCGTGGTGGCTAACGCATGGGAGAAGTACAACAGGCTTGGTGAGGGATTGGAGAATGCCAACCGTGAGGCGGTCTATGATGCTGCCATCAAGGCTGGCAAGAGCCATGCCCAAGCTGCCTTTGAGTCGAAGGACTTGATGGACTTCTCCATGCTGGGCGCTGCCCGAGCAATTCAGGGGGCGGCCATGGTGCTGCCATTCTTCAATGCCCGCCTGCAGGGGCTGGGCAAGCTGACCCGCGAGTTGCGTGACAACCCGCGCGAGATCGCCAAGCGTGCTGGCATGATCACCGCTATGTCGCTCGGCCTGCTAGCTGCCAACTGGGACGATGAGCGGTATGAGGAACTGCAAGACTGGGACAAAGATACCAACTGGCACTTCTTCCTTGGCGATCAGCACTTCCGGATCCCCAAACCGTTCGAGATCGGGGTGATGTTCGGCACCATTCCCGAGCGCATGGTGCGTGCCATAGGCGACAAAGACACCGGCGCCCAGTTCGGCAAGGCGGTGGCCCGGGCGATCGGAGATACCTTTGCCCTTAACCCCACCCCCCAACTGGTCAAGCCGATAGTAGAGGCTGCCTTCAACTATGACAGCTTCCGCGGTGGGCCCATCGATGGCCCTCAGGATTTGGTTGTTCGTGCCGAGGCCCGTTACAACGAGCAGACCAGCTTGCTGATGCGCGAACTGGGCGAGCTGTCAGGCTTCTCACCCAAGCAGTTGGAGCATCTGCTGATCGGCTACACCGGCACTATGGGCAGCTATGTGATGGCGGCGGCAGACGGGTTGATCCGAGCAGGCACCCCTGGTGAATCTGCCAGCTGGCGTGCGGATGAGATCCCACTGGTCAAGGCGGTATACCGTGGCACTGGTCCGGCCAAATCGACCCAACACATGCAAGAGTTCTACCGCATGCTCAGCGAGGTGAACCAGCTCAAACGCACCGTTGATCAGTACCGTAGTGAAGGGCTAACCGATAAGGCCAACGAATTGTTGGAACAGCAGGGCGGGATCCTGAAGTCGCGTCGTAGTTTGAGTCGGACTCAGCAGCAAGTACGGGTGGCACGCAACAAGATAGAGCTGATCCAGCGTGACAAGATTTTAGGCGCTGAAGAGAAGCGGAGGCGCATAGATGCATTACTCTCCCGCCGTAATGATCTGGTGTACTCAGCAGTAAACCAAAACCACCACAACTGGGAATAGTGAAATAGCGGCCCTGGTTGTTTGGGGGGAACAGGAATAGGGTGGGGACCTTAACTTACGAGGACTCGACCATGTGGATACTGCTTGCGCTTGGATTTATGGTGCTGGCGCTGAAAACATTTAGTTTCAGCTTCACGTTAGGCTTGGTTCCTGCAGCGATTGGGTGTTGGTGTTTCAGCATGTCTGACCGAGAGAGCCTAGAAAACTTTATGTCCTTTGGCTTTCTGCTGATCCTGATTGGGTTTGTTGTCTTGGGTATCATTAGCCTATGGTGATATTTAGTTCACAATTTCAGCAGATAAAGAAGGGGTAACAAAGGAACTGGTCGGTTTCTATACACCATGGTAATCAGAAGTGATAGCTTCACTGTTGGTGCTGTATGCATATACAGCTTTTCACAATCGAAAGATTGAGAAGAGACCAACGAGGGACCACAGGATGGAGTTATTACTGACGGAATTTGAAGAGTTTCTGAAAGGCCTAGATCTTACCCTGCAGGAGCAAGGGATAATTGTTCGAATGATGGAGGATCTTCGTTATGAAGCCTCAAAGATACGATGAAGATTAAGTACTCCAATCAGCCCGTTACTTTACGGGCTTTTCTATGCAAATTAGGTGGAAAAAACTGGGGCATTTTTGGGGCATTTTTTTGTGATGTGGCACTTTTGGGGCATTCCATGAAGCGAGATAGAGCTTACAAGGGCTTAAAGAATATGTTTTCTAACCAAATGAATTTGATAACTTTTCTGCTCAAATGGGCTTAAGGTAGCTTACCTGATAGATATTGGAAAAAAAGGGGTGTTTTTTGAGCACAAACACGGCAGACACTTCCTTGAGTTTTCAGCAAATTCGGGATGTGACAGAATACCTCTCTTTTTTGGGATGGCCACAACCCTGTGGCGCTAATGTTGAGTTTCTCCTTGAAGCACGATCAGAGTTTTGACGGGCGCGCCGACAAGTTCGCCCGCAACATTTACGACTCCACCAAGGGGCGCATCCGCACCACCATTGTCTGGAGCGACATCGAAGCTTGCCTGGCCCGCCTTGGCAACCGTCCGCTGCGCATCCTCGATGCGGGGGGCGGTTTTGGCTATTTCGCTCAGAAGCTGGCGGCCATGGGCCATCAGGTGGAGCTGTGCGATCTGTCAGCAGAAATGCTGGAACTGGCCCGCAGCCAGATCGCCGAGAAGGGGCTGGAAGACAAAATCCGTCTCATCCATTGCCCCATTCAGGATCTGAAGCAACACGTGACCGGGACCTTTGATCTGGTGCTCTGCCATGCGGTGCTGGAGTGGCTTGCCGAGCCGCGCCAGACCTTGCTGGGTCTGTTCCCTTTCGTCAATGCCGGGGGCATACTGTCGCTGCTTTTTTACAACCGTCATGGTTTGCTGTTCCAGAGCCTGGTGGTGGGCAATTTTGACTATGTGCGCCTTGGTCTTCGCAAGAAGCGCCAGACTGCGCTTACGCCCACCAATCCCCAGCTGCCGGAGCAGGTCTATGACTGGATTGGTCGCGGGGGGCTGCGCATCATCGGCAAGACCGGGGTGCGGGTGATCCACGACTATATGCGTCACAAGCAGGATCAGGTGGAGAAGTTCGACGATCTGCTGGCCATGGAGCAGCAATATTGCCGTCAGGAGCCTTTTGTCGCCCTCGGCCGCTATATCCATGTGATGGCCCAGAAGCCGGCCAGCTGATTGCTCGCGGTTCACGTCGATGTGAACCATGTTTTCGATGCTACCGGATGTAGCCGCGCGCACGATTTTGCGCCCAATACAACAACGAGATGACAACATCATGATGAGTACATCCCGTACCCTGCCAGAGCGTTCTTTGCCGGAGCTAGTAGGGTGGGTCAGGCAGGAGGGGTTGGCGTTGAGCCTGCCGACCGACCGGCTGGCCTTTCTGATTGCAATCAAGACGCTATCCGAAGATGAGTCGGACCTGTCGGAAGCGGCGCTGCACGATGCCTTTGGCTATGTCAGCAGCGCTTTCGGCCAGATGGACGAGACCCTTACCGGTCGCGCCAACAACGCCATCAACGATCTCATTCGCCAGCAGCTGCTGTCGCGCTTCAATACCGACATGGTGGCGGGGGAGAGCCTCTACCGCCTGTCTCGCTTGGGGGTGAGCATTGTCGACTTCTTTATGGATCAGCGTCAGGTTGACTCCATCAAGCTCTCCATTCTGCTCGAACACCTGGCTGCCGAGCTCGACACCGCCCGCAAGGCGGCGCTCGAGACCAACACCCGCGAGCAGTGGGACGCCGAGGTGCTGCCACGGCTCACCTTCTCGCTGGAAGAGACCCTGGGGCGGATTGATCTCACCCAGCGCGCCATGGATGAGCAGCAGAATCAGGTCAAAAGCGAGATTGCGGCCCTGCTGACCCAGAACTGGGTCGATGCCATTCACAGCTGCGAAAAGCTGCTGCACGAGACCGGCCAGACCCTGCGCGAGCTGCAAGATACCCTGGACGCTGCCGGCCACCGCCTGCAGGCCGGGCTGCTCAACATTCAGGAAGCGGCGCAGGGGCGTGACGATCTGTTCCACGTTGAGGAGCTCACCCACGCCTTGCAAGGTCGTCTTGATGTCATCACCAGCTGGGGTCAGCAGTGCATCGAGCTCTGGTCCCGCTACGACAGGCACGTCCACAAATTTATCCGCAACGCCATCGACATGGACAAGAACCGTGCCTTCAGCCAGCGGCTGCGCGAGTCCATCCGCAACTTCGAGCAGCACAACTGGCAGCTGCGGGTGGCCGAAGAGCCCCGTCTGCTGGAGCTGCGCGACGAAACCATCGCTATCCACGACGAGGAGGTGACCGGTGAGGTGCCCCTCGAGATGGAGTATGTCGAGATGGTGGATATCAACCAGGAGCTGGCCGAGCGCATCGAGCGCTATCTGGCCCGCTACCCCGAGCAGGGCCAGCAGCTGGATCTGGCCGACGTGCTGCGCGAATACCTGCTGGATTACCCGGCTCATGCCCACTTCGATGTGGCGCGTCTTCTGATCGACCAGGCCGTGCGCCTGGGCCATGCCAGCGGCGAGCGCGAACTGCATCGCCAACCCGCATGGAAACCCATTAACCAAGCTGGATCCAAGGTTCAGGCCTATGTCATTGATCAATACTGAGTTTCCCTTGCCGCTGCGCCTCGCAGAGGCGATTGCCAACCCCTTGTTTCCGCGCATCGACACCGCCTTGCGCTCCGGCCGCCACATCAGTGCCGACGAGTTCGAGCAGCATTCGGCGCTGGTCGAATATCATAGCGAGTTGGAGATCTTCTACGGCCGCTATCAGGTGGAGCTGATCAAGGCGCCGGAAGGCTTCTTCTACCTGCGTCCGCGCCCGAGCTCCGACATCGGCACCACTGTGCTCTCCGAGCTCGATATGCTGGTGGGCAAGGTGCTCTGCTACCTCTACCTGAGCCCGGATCGTCTGGCTTCGGAAGGGGTATTCGCCATGGCTGAGCTGCAGGAGGAGGTGCTGAGCCTCGCCGACGAGAAGCAGCTGCTGCGGATGGTCAACAGCCGCTCCGGCGGTACCGATCTCGACAAGAAGAAGCTGCTCGAAAAGATCCGTACCTCCATGCGCCGTCTGCGCCGCCTTGGCATGATCACCGCCCTTGGCAACGGGGATAAATTCCGGGTCAACGAATCGGTGTTCCGTTTCGCCGCCGACGTGCGCTCCGATGAAGATCCGCGCGCCGTTCAGCTGCGGATGATCCAGGAGGGTGAAGCTATCTTCCACGACGACGAAATGCCGAGCAGCGACTCGCTCTTTGATGACATCGAGGCGGATCTCGATGAAGAACAACTGGATCTGGAGGTATAACCGGTGCGAGGCAAGTTCAAATCCCTGACCATGGTCAACTGGAACGGCTTCTTTGCCCGGACCTTCGATCTCGACCAGCTGGTCACTACCCTTTCCGGCGGCAACGGCGCGGGCAAGTCCACCACCATGGCGGCCTTTATCGCAGCGCTCATCCCCGACCAGTCACTGCTCCATTTCCGCAATACCACGGAAGCGGGATCGAGCAGCGCCTCCCGTGACAAGGGGCTCTACGGCAAGCTGCAGCGCGGCCACTGCTATTCCCTGCTGGAAGTGATGAACAGCCGCGAACAGCGGGTCTGGGTCGGCGTGCACCTCGAGCAGGTGGCCAACCGCGACAACAAGGTCAACATCACCCCGTTTGCGCTGGTGGATGTGCCGGAAAATCTGGCTCCGACCGATCTGCTGCTGGAGAAGCTTGATGGCGGCAAGGGGCGGGTACGCGCCTTTACCGATCTGAAAGGTGCGGCCGCCGAGCTGGGGGCGCTGAAAGTCGCCAAATTCAATACGGTGACCGACTATCACAACTTCATGTTCGAGTTCGGCATCACCCCGAAGAAGCTGCGTGATCAAAAAGATCGCGGCAAGTTCTATCGCCTGATCGAAGCCTCCCTCTACGGCGGCATCTCCTCGTCCATCAGCCGTTCCCTGCGCGAATACCTGCTGCCGGAGAACTCCGGGGTGCGCAAGGCGTTTGCGGACATGGAGGCGGCCATCTATGAAAACCGCCGCACGCTGGAAGCCATTAAAGAGACCCAGGGTCAGCGGGATCTGTTCAAGAACCTGATCACCGAAACCACCCACTATGTGGCAGCGGACTATGTGCGCAATGCCGCCGAGAAGAGCCGCCTCTCCGAGCTGGCCCTCAAGGCTCGCCAGGAGCTGGCCGACAAGCGCCGCATTCTGGCCGAAGAGAAACAGCGCGCCATCTATCTGGCCGACGAGGTGGAGCAGCTCACCAACCGTGAGAAACTGCTGACCGACGAGCTGGAGTCTGCCTCCGAGCACCTTGCCAAGGTGATGGCGGCTGTCAGTTTGCAGAAGAAGATCGAGATGTATCGCGCCGATCTGGCGGATCTCTCTGACAAACTCGAACAGCAGCAGGCGGTGGTGGAGGAGATCCACGGCCAGCTGCTGGAAGTGGAAGAGCGCAAGGAGTTGGCGCAGGCCGAGGTAGACAGCCTCAAGACCCAGCTGGCCGATTACCAGCAGGCGCTCGATATTCAGCAGACCCGCGCCATCCAGTACCGTCAGGCGGTGCAGGCCCTCGATGCTGCTCGCGAGCAGTGCGAGCTGCCGGGGCTGACCGCCGAACAGGCGAGCGACACCCTGCACCAGTTCCGTAGCGCCGAGCAGAGCCTCACCAGCCGGGTGCTGGGGGCCGAGCAACAGCTGGCACTGGCCAAGGCGGCAGTGGCCGAGCACGAAGCGGCGCTGGCGCTGCTGCTCAGCATCGCTCCGGAAACAGTGCGCGAGGCCGCCTGGCCCACCGCGCAGGCGCTGCTCAAACGTCACATCGAAGACAAGGCTCGCATCGCCCAGGGTCAGGGGCTGCGCGCAGCGCTGGCTCGCCTCGAGAAAGAGAGCGAAAGCCAGAAGAGCCTCTTCAAGCTGCGTGACGAGCTGCAGCAGGCCTCTGGCCAACTGATTGCCAGCAGCGATGAGCTGGAGATCTTCCTCGAAGCCCAGCGTACCCGTCAGGAGGAGCTCTCCGAGCAGCAGGCGGAGGTGAACCAACGCCGCGCCAGCCTCGAGCATCAGGGTACCCAGCTCGGCCGCGATATTGCGGAGCTGACCAAGCTGGCGCCGCGCTGGCTGAAATCCTTTGAAAAACTCGAGCAGCTGCGCGAGCAGAGCGGTCTGCCGCTGACTACAGCCGAAGAGCTTTCGGCCGGTATGCAAACCGTGCTCGACAAGGAGCGCGAGTTCGAGCAGGAGAGCAATCGCATCGCTGCGCAGAAACAGGCGCTGGAGCTGCAAATTCGCAACCTGCAGCTGGGGGCTGGTGAGGCGGATCCCCGTCTTGCCCGCATCGCCGAGCAGGTGGGGGGCGTGCTGCTCTCCGATGTCTATGACGACATCTCCATCGACGATGCCCCTTACTACTCCGCGCTCTACGGCCCGGCTCGCAGCGCTTTGGTGGTGCTCGACCTTGAGGGCGCCATCGAGCGGCTGAAAAAGCTGGAAGATTGCCCGGAAGATATCTACCTCATTCAGGGCAACCCCGACTCCTTTGACGAGGATCTGGTGGAAGCCGACGAGCTGGGGGACGCCGTGCTGGTGCGCTCCAGCAAGCGTCAGGTGCGCTTCTCCCGCTACCCCGAGCTGCCGCTGTTTGGTCGCGCCGCGCGGGAAAAACGGATCGAGCAGCTCGACCTTGAACGTGAAGGGCTGATCGAGGGCTACGCCAAGGCCGCCTTCGAGCAGCAGAAGTACCACCGTCTCTACGGTCACTTCCGCGACTTTATCGGTCAGCATCTGGATATCGCCTTCCGCCCCGACCCGGAAGCCGAAGTGCAGGCCAAGCAGGCCGAACTGCGCGCGCTGCAAGGTGCCATCGGTGAGTGCGACAAGCAGCTGAGTGATGCCAAAGCGGCCGCCGCCCAGCTGACCCGCCATATCCAGCTGGTACAGGGGATGCTGCCGTTTGCCCACCTGTTTGCCGAGACTGATCTGGCGGCCCGCCTCGAGGCGGCTCACGCCGATGTGGAAGCGCTGAAACAGGCCGAAGCCTTTATCGCCAAGCACGGCAAGTCGCTGGAGAAGCTGGAAACCATGGTGCAGGTGCTGCGTCAGGATCCGCAGGATCTTGCGGCGCTGCAGGCTGCCTATGATGAGGTGAGCGATCTGCTGGCCGAGCAGAAGCGCCGTTGCTACGCCCTCGATCAGCTGGTGGCCCGTCTGCCGCACTTTGCCTATCAGGATGCACAAGACCTGCTGGGCAAGGCCTCCGAGATGAGCGAGCGACTCAAAGAGAAGCTCAAGGCGGCGGAGCTTGCCGCCCGCACCGCTGGCGAGCAGCACAAGCAGATTGCCCTGCGTCACACCGAGGCGTTGCAACTGCGTACCGCGCTCAACTCCAGCGTCGAGGCCAAGCGCCAGACCCTGACCGAGTTCGAGCAGGATCTGGCGGCCATGGGGCTGACCCTCTCTGACGATATGGAAGAGAAGGCGCGTGCCCACAAGAAAGAGATTGAAGAGCTGCTGATCCGCACCCGTTCCCGTCGCACCAGCGCCGAGGCCCAGTTGCAGGTCACCAAGCGGGAGATCGAATCCCTTGGCGGTCGTCTCAAGCTGGAAGGCAAGGATTACTACAGCGCCCGTAAATCTCTGGTGGGTCACAAGGCGAGCTGGTCGCGGGTGGTGCGTCTGGCGCGGGAGACCGATGTCGAGAAGCGCCTCAACAAGCGCGAGCTGGCGTACCTCGACAGCGACGAGCTGCGCTCCATGTCGGACAAGGCTCTCGGCGCCCTGCGGGTGGCGGTGGCCCACGACGAGGCTCTGCGCGATGCGCTGCGTCTCTCCGAGGGCAACCGCAGCACCGAGCAGAAGGTCGCCTTCTACGTGCAGGTCTACCGTTACCTCAAAGATCGCATCCGCAACGACATCATCCGCTCCGATGATCCGGTGGAGGCGATCGAGGAGATGGAGATCGAGCTGGCCCGTCTCGCCGACGAGCTCAAGCAGCGGGAAACCCATCTGTCGCTCTCCTCCCACGAGGTGGCGGCCAAGATCACCAACATCATCCGCCGCGAGCAGAACCGCATCCGGGTGCTCAACCAGGGCTTGCAGAACATCGCCTTCGGTCTGGTGCGCGGGGTGCGTCTCAACGTCAATATCCGCGAGGCCCATACCCGTCTGCTGACGGCGCTGGCCGATCAAACCGCCATGCACAACGATCTGTTCGCCGACAAGGAGCTCAGCTTCTCCGAGGCGATGGCCAAGCTGTTCCAGCGCCTGAACCCGCAGATCGAGCAGGGGGATCGCAGCTATCAGGTGATGGGCGACGTGCTGCTCGACTATCGCAACTATCTGGAGCTGGAGATTGAGGTGCAGCGCGGCGCCGATGGTTGGCTGCGTGCCGAGAGCGGTGCGCTCTCCACCGGCGAGGCGATCGGTACCGGTCAGGCCATCCTCTTGATGGTGCTGATCAGCTGGGAGGAGGAGTCCCGCCGTCTGCGCGGCAAGGATATAGCCCCGTGCCGCTTGCTGTTCCTCGACGAAGCGGCCCGTCTGGATGGCAAATCCATCGCCACCCTGTTCGAGCTGTGCGAGCGGCAGGATATGCAGCTGCTTATCGCGGCGCCCGAGAACATCAGCCCCGAGAAGGGCACCACCTACAAGCTCATCCGCAAGGTGCAGGGCAAGCACGAGCACGTGCATGTGGTGGGTTTGCGTGGCTTCGGCTTTGCCGACGACAAGCTGATTGCCTGAGATGTCTCTGGCCCATCCGACACGGGATGACCGGTAACTAGTTGAAAGGGAGGCATTTGCCTCCCTTTTTACATGGAAGATATGGCAAAGTAGCCGCACCGTCGCTGCGGCCTGACAATAAGGCGAGAAGTTGCTTGCGAACATGCCGCCAGTGTCACCGGCCGCATCGAAGATGCAAAAATAGCGCAGAGTGGAAAGAAGAAGAGAGGAGAGGGGAAAGGTGCAACATATCCAGAAAGGGCTGCTGTTATCTCTTTGCCTGCTGCTGGCGGCCTGTAGCAGCCGTTATGACGAGAGTCACGGCGGCAGCTGGCGCGGCTATAGCGAAACCGGCTATGCCAGCTATTATGCCGACCGCTATCACGGCAAAAAGACCGCCAGCGGCGAGTTATATCGTAACAACCTCAATAGCGCCGCCCATATGGAATTGCCCTTTGGCTCCATGGTGCGGGTCACCAACCTCGCCAATGGCAAGAGCGTAGTGGTCAAGGTCAATGACCGCGGCGCCTTTAAAAGCGGGCGAACTATCGATCTCTCCAAATCGGCCTTTAGCACCATCGGCAATATTCGCGATGGAATTATCAAGGTAAAGGTTGAGGTTCTTTAATATCGAACAACTGGAAGTGGATAACTTCAGATGATATAAAATCGATAAACCTTCATAAATATTTGCATAACTTGACATTAACTATTTAACCTGAGGCCATCATATGGATGTGAGAGAAGTCTGTGTATCTGATGCGCATAACATATTGGCGTTAATGAACCGACTCGACAGTGAAACAACCTTTATGCTCTATGAACCGGGAGAGCGAACTACGACAGAGGTTGAGCAAGCTCAAATATTGGCTTCGTTTGTCGATGCAAACAACAAAGTCATGCTGGTACTGGCAGAGCATGATGAGATCGCAGGCTTTATTGTCGGCATTGGTCAACCAGCAAATCGCAATAAACATGTCTTGTATTGTGTTATCGGTATTCAACAATCTACCACCGGACAAGGATTTGGTAAAAAGTTGTTTTCTGCGCTGACAGAGTGGGCAACAGCGCGGGCTTTTACCCGTATGGAGTTAAATGTCATGTGTCATAATGTCCGAGCTTGTGCTCTTTATCACGCTTGTGGTTTTGAGGTCGAGGGAATAAAGCGAAACTCGATGAAAGTTGATGGTGAATATGTTGATGAATACTTAATGGCTAAGCTGATTTAAGTTATGTCACAATTTAGATTTTTGATTGCCTTTCTTCGTGAAAAAATTAGCATGGTATATTACCATGCAACGGTTATTAAAGTGTTTTGTGGCAAATGTTAGTTCATGTTGATTACAGGATGGATAGAGTGAACTCAGAAAGGAAGCGAAATTCAAAAGTAATTCTATTTTTGTGTAATGGGGTTGAAGAGTATGAGGCCTCAGTATTTACAGATGCCTTTGGTTGGACGACAACTTATGGCCTTGAGCCCATACAGTTAACCGGGAATTCAGATAATAAGTGCGACACTCATGGATGAATGGCGAGAGGTGGCCAACTGCTGATTGGTGGTACCCTTCTGCTCGCCAAAGTAAAAGCAGTATCACCATGAGCTATCAGCAGTTGACCGAGGGGCAACGATACCAGTTATCGGTGCTTCGCGCACAGGGGATGTCCATCCTTGCCACCGCACGCGCCATTGGCGTTCATCGCTCCACCCTCTACCGGGAGCTGCGTCGTAACGCCGGGCCGCAGGGCTACCAGCCAGACAATGCGCATCAGCACGCCACCCACCGACGGGCCAGTGCGGCCAAATCTCGGCTATCTGCCGATGTCATCCAGTTTGTCGAGCTGACACTCGCCTGGTGGTGGAGCCCGGAGCAGATAAGCGCGGTGGGCAAGCAGATAGGCCTCATGGTGAGTCACGAGTGGATATACCGCCATGTGGCCGCCGACAAAGCCCGGGGTGGCCAGTTGTACCGCCATCTGCGCCAGGGCCACAAGCGCTACCGCAAGGGGGCGAGCAGCCTGCGTTCTCCCATCAAGGAAGCCCGCTCTATTGATGAACGGCCGGCTATCGTCGATAGCCGGGAGCGGCTCGGTGATTGGGAGGCGGACACGGTGCTGGGCAAGCAAGGCACAGGTGCACTGGTCACCCTGGTGGAGCGCAAGAGCCGGCTCTATCTGGTCAAGCGGGTCGCGAGCAAACAGGCTGGGGTGGTGCGGGATGCGATAATCGAGATGTTAACTCCCTACATCGAGCAGGTGCATACCATCACCTTTGACAACGGCGGCGAGTTTGCCGAACACAAGGCGATAGAGGAAGCGCTGGGTGCCGAGACTTACTTTGCGCACCCTTACTCTTCGTGGGAGCGCGGTCTGAACGAGAACAGCAATGGGCTGTTGAGGCAGTTTATCCCAAAGGGAACAGACCTGAGAGAGGTCACGGACGAGGATGTCAGGAGAGCGGAGCAGTGGCTCAACCTACGACCTCGGAAATGTCTCGGATTCAGGCAGCCTGTCAAGGTATTCGAAGAGTACCGTCAGGCGGCATAGGCGAGTGTCGCACTTCGAAGTTGAATTCGCG
>NZ_JBFOCT010000019.1:0-50447 GCF_040907925.1 Aeromonas sp. s12
CGCGAATTCAACTTCGAAGTGCGACACTCGCCTATGCCGCCTGACGGTACTCTTCGAATACCTTGACAGGCTGCCTGAATCCGAGACATTTCCGAGGTCGTAGGTTGAGCCACTGCTCCGCTCTCCTGACATCCTCGTCCGTGACCTCTCTCAGGTCTGTTCCCTTTGGGATAAACTGCCTCAACAGCCCATTGCTGTTCTCGTTCAGACCGCGCTCCCACGAAGAGTAAGGGTGCGCAAAGTAAGTCTCGGCACCCAGCGCTTCCTCTATCGCCTTGTGTTCGGCAAACTCGCCGCCGTTGTCAAAGGTGATGGTATGCACCTGCTCGATGTAGGGAGTTAACATCTCGATTATCGCATCCCGCACCACCCCAGCCTGTTTGCTCGCGACCCGCTTGACCAGATAGAGCCGGCTCTTGCGCTCCACCAGGGTGACCAGTGCACCTGTGCCTTGCTTGCCCAGCACCGTGTCCGCCTCCCAATCACCGAGCCGCTCCCGGCTATCGACGATAGCCGGCCGTTCATCAATAGAGCGGGCTTCCTTGATGGGAGAACGCAGGCTGCTCGCCCCCTTGCGGTAGCGCTTGTGGCCCTGGCGCAGATGGCGGTACAACTGGCCACCCCGGGCTTTGTCGGCGGCCACATGGCGGTATATCCACTCGTGACTCACCATGAGGCCTATCTGCTTGCCCACCGCGCTTATCTGCTCCGGGCTCCACCACCAGGCGAGTGTCAGCTCGACAAACTGGATGACATCGGCAGATAGCCGAGATTTGGCCGCACTGGCCCGTCGGTGGGTGGCGTGCTGATGCGCATTGTCTGGCTGGTAGCCCTGCGGCCCGGCGTTACGACGCAGCTCCCGGTAGAGGGTGGAGCGATGAACGCCAATGGCGCGTGCGGTGGCAAGGATGGACATCCCCTGTGCGCGAAGCACCGATAACTGGTATCGTTGCCCCTCGGTCAACTGCTGATAGCTCATGGTGATACTGCTTTTACTTTGGCGAGCAGAAGGGTACCACCAATCAGCAGTTGGCCACCTCTCGCCATTCATCCATGAGTGTCGCACTTATTATCTGAATTCCCGCTATTCGGAAAAATTGATTTTTATGCCGACATCGGTAACAAAAAAGTAAAGTGTGTCGATGAGCGGATTACAGGTATAAGTCGTAGCGAATATCGCATTGCGACTAAATCAACAATTTCTCTTGATGGGCACTTGTACAATGAAAATGTTCGCTTTGTATTAATCTATTATTCAGATAATCAGAAGAAGTTTGCATTTTTTGAGAGGAATGGTTTTATTGGACATGAATGGAATAAGACGCCCAATCACATGGGGAATGCTGACTACACAGCTGAAAGTATAGCGGAAATGTTAGACCGTTATGGTTATTCAAAGATTTTCACTAATTATGTATGCCTTGAGAGTTGTGGCTTCAGAGATGGTTTTAAAGTGGCTTTTCAAAAATAAATTAACAATGGAGGTATCAAGTGTTTGTGCATTTAGCATACGTTATTTTGTGAGAGGCATTGTATATTAAAACTTTGATACTGAGAGCATTCGTAGTGAGCTGATTTTATCCATCTGCAGGCTAAAGCTTCCCTTTCTTACCAAGGCAGGTAAGCTGCGGGGAAAATAGTGTCAAGCAGGAGAAGGGACGATGACAGAGCAATATTTCGCCGGGACGATCGGTATTCTGGGGGCGGGTTGGCTCGGGCTGCCGTTGGCGCAAGCCCTGCAGGCGGCAGGCAAGCAGGTGGCGGTGACGGTCAGCAGCGCCGAAAAAGCGGCCCGTTTGCAGGGGGAGGGGATCAACGCCCACCCGCTGACGATTTCTGCCCATATGTCGGATGCGTGGCCCATCCCCTGCGACAGTCTGGTGATCTGCGTACCGCCCAGCAAGACCGATGATTATCCTCAGGCGGTGGCAAAGGCCTGCGCGTTGGCCAAAGCGCACGGCACGCGGCGGGTGCTGTTTGTCAGCGCCACCTCGGTGTGGGGCGCAGGACAACAGGAGGGGGAAGAACCCCAACCCCGCCATGCCCGTGGCGAGCGGATGCTGGCGGCGGAGCAGGCGGTGCTGGCGGCCGGTTTCGAGACGGTGATGATAGTGCGCCCCTCCGGCCTTTATGGCCCTGATCGCCATCCCGGTCGTTTCCTCGCGGGCAAGACGCTGGATGGCGGCGCCCAGTCGGTCAATCTGGTCCATCTGGACGATGTGGTGGCGGCTTGCATGTTGCTGCTGGAGCGGGGCAAGGATGGGGATGTCTTCAATCTGAGCGCGCCTGTGCATCCGCGCCGCGAGCAGTTCTACCCCTTTGCGGCGCGCCAGCAGGGGTTGCCTGTGCCGGTCTTTATCGAGCCTGCCGGTGAATTTCAGCCCATCGACGGCCAGCTGATTTGCCAGCAGATGGGATTCAACTATCGCTGGCCCGATCCGGCCCACTGGTTTGCCGTGCTCGCCGCCTCGGGCAATTGAGGTTTGCCAAGGGGGTGATCGCCCCCTATCATGCCGCCATCCATGAGAGAGAGGCGGTAATGATGGTAGATACAAAACGTCACCCCGATGGGGAGTTGTTGCTGAGAACCCTGGCAATGCCAGCCGATACCAACCCCAATGGCGACATCTTTGGTGGCTGGATCATGTCCCAGATGGATATAGGTGGGGGCATTATGGCCAAGGAGCTGGCAAAAGGACGTATTTGTACCGTATCCGTCGAAGGCATGACGTTTCACAGTCCGGTCAAGGTGGGTGATGTGGTCTGCTGCTACGGCCGCTGCATGAAGATTGGCCGCAGCTCCATGAAGCTCAAGCTGGAGGTGTGGGTCAAGCCGGTACTGCGGGAAAACGATGCCCAGCGTTACTGCGTGACCGAGGGGATCTTCACCTATGTCGCCATCGACGAACAGGGCAAATCCCGCCCGGTTCCGGTGAGTGCCTGATTAAATCAGCCGGGCATTGATGATGGATATTTCCTGCTCAAGCCCGGTTTTTTGCCGTATCATGCGTTCCAGCATCTCTTCCGAGCCCACATATTGCAGGGTGTCAAACAGGCAGAGATCGCATTGAGGGTCCCGTCTTATCTGATAGACGGTGGACAGCTCCACTTGATGACAATTTCCTTGTTGATCATAAAACGTCACGTTGTACCGAAGTTCTTTCGCCATGAGACAAGGTCCTTCTGGTTGGGTGGAACAGGGACTATCAGCTTAGTCGGCGTGGATGACGTTTGTGATGGTCGCAACAAAAAGCAAAGGCGGGCGGTTGTTAGCCAATGAAAAATAGTTATCGCATTCTTGGCACCTCCCTGCTGACCCTGGGGTTGGTAGGCTGTTTTGAGGTGCCGGATCAGAACCATCTGGTCACAGCTCAAGGGATTGTGCCGGGACTCGACTGCCAGCGTCCGCCGCTGGTAGCGTTGGCGACCACGGCGCTGCCTCGTGAATTCGGGGTCACGGTGTGGAATCTCTACAAGGGCCAGCGCAAAAACTGGCGCGAAGGGATGGACAGTTATGCCAAGGGGCAGGATCTGGTGCTGTTGCAAGAGTCGGCCACCCGTCCCGATATGCTCGACTGGCTGCGGGCCGGTGATTTCCAGTGGCAACAGCTGCAAGCTTTCACCCAGGGCGGCGTGTCGTTCGGGGTGATGACGGTGGCCAAGACCCCGCAGGCGTTCGTCTGTGGCGTGCGCTCCCCCGAGCCATTGCTGCGTATCCCCAAATCCGGGCTGGTGAGCCTCTATCCGCTGCAGGGCGATCCTGATGGCGTCATGGTCATCAATATCCATGCGGTCAATTTCGAGCTTGGGATGGCCACCTTCCGCGAGCAGCTCAACGATTTGACTGCCTTGGTGCGCCGCCATCAGGGGCCGGTGATCCTGGCCGGTGATTTCAACACCTGGAGTGACAAGCGTCAGTTCTGGTTAAGCAAATTGGTGGACGAGCTGGGCCTGCAAGAGGCCGTGCCGGTGCCTGACTTGCGCCGAACCGCCTTCGATCGCCCGCTGGATCACCTCTACTACCGCAATCTGGACCTGGTTGAGGTGAGTTCACCGGCCACCGACAGCTCCGATCACAACCCCATCATTGCGCGCTTTGCCGCCCAGTCTGTGACTCCCTGACCCCAGTCTGTGACTTCCTGACAAGATATGGTGCGAGTTCCGCTAATAAAAAAATCCGGCGCCTGATGGCGCCGGATTTTTTATATGCTCTGGCGGTCAACCCGCTCGGGATGACCCGCAGGCATTACTGGTAGAGACCCAGATTCGCTTTGGCGTAGGCTTCGAAATCGGTGCAGCCACCGATGTGCTGCTCATCCAGGAAGATCTGCGGCACGGTATTGACCGGCTTGCCGGCGCTCTTGGCCAGATCTTCTTTGGTGATCCCTTCGGCATGGATATCCACGTAGCGAAATTTGAAGTCATCGCGCTGTTCGGTCAGCTGCTCGGCGATCTGTACGGCACGGACACAGTAGGGGCAACCCGGGCGACCAAAAATCACTGCAAACATATTTTCTCTCCGTTTTTTAAGCCGTTTTTGTATGGCCGTTGATATGAGGCAGGCAACAGCATAGCCCTGCCTCGTGGCGACTTGAAGCCGAAATTATCGATACCCTGATTCGAGTGGGCCTATTGGCTCAGCTCTCATCGGCGATCTGGATAGGCTGCTGCTGATAGATGCTCTCCAGCACCCCCTTTTCGAATACAGTCCAGGGCCACGGCGCCTTGCTGGCACGGTAGCGCTCATGGGTGGCCGGATCTTGCGACAGGCCGCGCTGGAACATCACGAACGCCTTGCGCTGGCCGCCTGCCGTGTCGATAAAGCCCACCAGATTGGAGGTGCCGGTGATGGTACCGGTCTTGGCGTGCACCTTGTTCTTCATCATGGGGGCGGTGACGCTGCGCCGCCACGCCAGGGTGCCATCCACCTGCGAGCTTGGCAGCAGCTTGATCAGGCCAAGTTCGGCATCATTTTTCTGTATGAAGTTCAGCACCGACATCATCTGACGGGCGCTGATGAGATTGTGAGCGGAGAGACCGGAGCCGTCAGCCAGGGTGGCATTGCCCAGATCGATCCCGTTCTTGGTCAGAATGGCGCGCACCGCCATGGTGCCGCTGCGATAGCTGCCCGGCTTGTTGTAGTAGTGACGGCCCACGGTTTTGAGGAAGGTGTCGGCGTAGAGGTTGTCCGATTTCTTCAGCATCTTGGCGAGCATTACCGGCAGGGAGACCGAGTAGTGGGTGCCGAGGGTCTCTGCCCCTTCCGGGGCCTTGTGGGTGACCCGCAGCAGGCCATCATGCTTGATACCGGCCCGGTTCATCGCCCAGCGGATGTTGTCCCAGCCCCAGGCTTCCACGTCGTGAATGGCGAAACGCAGTCCCTGCGGCTCCTTGTTCGGAGTAATGCAGCCCTTGAGCTCGTAGAAGTTGCCCTTGGCCATGTCCACTTCCAGCGCGCAGAACTGGCGTGCCATGTCGCCATAGCTCATCACCTCCACGTTGTCGGCACCGATGCCGATGGGGACGCCGGTGGCCACGTTGCCCACCGCCGGTTTGCCAATCTGGGTGGCAGTGATGGTGCCGTAGGCGCAGTTCTTGTCGATGATGACCGAGGAGACGGGCGCGGCGAAGCAGAGGGTCTGATCCCCCCACGACCAGCCGTTGCCGCGCTCGTAGCCGTTGTAGGCGCCGGTGTTGACGTAGACATTGCCCTTGATGCTGGTGACGCCGAGTTGCTTGAACAGGGCCAGCAGATCCATGCGGGAGAGGGTGGGGTCGCCGACGAAGTTGATCCAGATATCGCCGTTGATGGTGTCACCCTGTTTGGCACCGGGTTGGGCCTGAATGTCAGTGGCGAAGCGGAAATCGGCACCCAGCTCGAGGCGGGCTGCCAGCGCGGTGAGCACCTTCATGGTGGAGGCGGGGGCGATCATCTGATCCGCATGGCGGGCGAACTCGACGCCGTTATTGCCCTGCACCATGATGGCGTACTGGCCACCCTGAGGGGGAGTCAGCGGGGCGGCGTGAGCCGCCAGAGAAGAAAAGAGAGCACAAAAACCAATCAACAGCCGCTGCATAACATCCTCTAACGTGACGAAGGGCCCGGCAGTGGTGCCGACCCTGATAATTCAACCAGCCGATGCGGGATCGACGGGATAACGCAATTCATGCCATGTATGCCGGTCGCCATCATGTCATCGAGTTGGCGGTACGATAGCGACCCTCATAATCAAAAATTTTCTCTTTTATCTGCCAGAAGCGACCCGATTTGCGGGCGATGACAAAATCCGGATGACGGAACTGGCTTTGCGCGGCCAGCACGCTCGCCAGGGTGGCAAATTCGGGCTCCAGCCCCGGGGCGGGCCAATGATGACGCACAAAGTGCTGTTGAAACAAGCGCCGTGCGCCCGGGGAGTGAAATCCGAAGTATTCACTGAGGGTCAGCCCATCCTCATCGTGGTAGGTCACCTCCAGCCGCTCCCCCTGTTTGCCGCGCCCGGCTGTGAGGGTTAGCCCCGCACAGCGGATCACCATGCAATCCTTGAGATTGAGCGCCTCTTTGAGCTTGTCGTCAGGGTCGACCAGCAGCTGATCGCAGCTCTGGCAGCGGCGGGCGGCGATGTCGTTCTCCGCACCGCAGCCGGGGCAGATCTTGGCGCGAAAGCGGTAGTCGCACTCCTCGCGGTTGCCCTCATCATCTTCGAACAGCCCCTGACAGCGGCGACCGTAGTGCTCGATCACCTTGCCATCCTCGTCGGTCTTGCCCCAGAAGGTGTTGGCAAAACCGCAGGCGGGGCAGGGCACCTGTACCGGTTCGGTACCGGCGTGGGGGCGAGGCTCCCCCACTTCGGGGGCAAACAGGTTGAAGTTGTTGCCCGCATAGTCGAGCACCAGACAATCCTCCTTGCCCGGCGAGAGGCGCAGGCCCCGCCCGACGATCTGCTGATAGAGCGAGACCGACTCGGTGGGGCGCAGCATCACGATAAGATCGACGTGGGGGGCGTCGAAGCCGGTGGTGAGCACCGCCACGTTGACCAGAAACTTGAGCTCGCGCGCCTTGAAGGCGTTGATGAGGGCATCGCGCTCCGGCCCCGGCGTTTCGCCGGTAATAAGGGCTGCCTGCTGGCCTCTGGCGCCAAGCAGGCCGTGAATTTCACGGGCATGCTCGACGGTGGCGGCAAAGATCATCACCCCCTGCCGGTCGGCTGCATACTCCAGCACCTGACTCAGGATATGGGGTGTAACACGCTCCTGCCGCTTGAGCTCGCCGTTGAGATCCGCCTCGCTGAAGAGGCCATTCTCCCGCGCCACCAGCTTGCTGAAGTCGTAGTGAACGATGGGGGCATCCACCATGCGCGGCGGCGTCAGGTAGCCGTTTTTGACCATAAAGCGCAGTGGCAGCTCGAACACGCAGTCGCCAAACAGCCGCTCGCCGTGGCTTTTGACCATGCCGTGGTAGTGGCGCCGGTAGATCCAGCCCAGCCCGAGCCGATAGGGGGTGGCGGTGAGACCGAGGATCTTGAGGGCCGGATTGGCGGCCTTGAGGTGGCCTAACACCTGATGGTACTGGCTGTCGTCATCCAGCGAGACCCGATGGCACTCGTCGATGATGAGCAGCGAAAACGCCCCGTCGAAGGCAGCCAGATTGCGCGCCACCGACTGCACCGAGCCAAACACCACCTGGGCGCTCGCCTCCTTGCGAGCGAGCCCAGCGGCGAAGATGTCGGCCTTGAGTCCCCATGCTTCGTACTTGGCGTGGTTCTGCTCTACCAGCTCCTTGACGTGGGCCAGCACCAGCACCCGACCGCGTGCCTTGCGGGCCAGCTCGGCGATCACCAGACTCTTGCCAGCCCCGGTGGGCAGCACAACCACGGCGGGATCCGGGTGTTTGCGAAAGTGGTTGATCACGGCGTTGACGGCGTCGGTCTGATAGGGTCTGAGAACGAACATGAGGGCGTGGCGTTTTGGCATGGTACGGCGCAGGGTGGCGCCATTATAGGGTGCTTGCCGCCACAAAAACAGCGGGCCGGCATGATGCCGGCCCGTTGAATAGATTGTGTGCTTAGTGGAAGGGGAAGAGGTAGTTCATCCAGCTTGCCATGCGCAGCAGCACTTTGCGCATTACAGAAACATGGTGGAAATACTCGGTATAGACAGCGGCCTGGCCGCTGGCACCGGCAATCACCTGATACTTGGCCCACTCGGGGTCGGTGATGGAGATGAGCACCGGCATGCGGCCCGGACGAATGGCGCTGGTCTGATCCAGCAGCATAGCGTTGGCCTGCACGTTACCGGCGGCAATGGCCGGGATCACGGCGGTTACCTTGCCCTTGAAGATCTTGCCGGGGATACCGTCAATCACCACTTCGGCCTCGTCACCCACCGCCAGACGCTGCATGCTGTTCTGCCAGAACCAGCCAACATAGGCAGTCTCATCTTTATGGATGAAGGTCATCACCGGACGGTACATAAACGGGGTGGCGATCATGCCTGGACGCAGGGCAAGCTGCACCACATGGCCATCGCTCGGGGCATAGACCACGGTCTGGGCCAGCTGGTATTTGGCTTCATCGAGCTGGGCCTGCAGATCTTCCAGCGTGGCGCGTTGCTGATCCATCTGGGCGGCGATCTCATCTACGCTCGCTTGAGTCACGTCGAGGTCACGCTGCTTGCCGACGCCGCGGCGCATCAGGTCACTGGCGCGATCTCTGTCCAGTTTGGCGGAGCGTAGTCTGGCGTCAATGGACTTGAGTTGATCCTTGTTGGCATCAAGCCGGGCGCTCAGGCTCTCCACTTTCAGTCTGAAAGGCTCGTCATCGAGGCGAAACAGCACATCGCCCTTCTTCACCGGCTGGTTGGCTTGCACCGGCACCTCGACTACCCGGCCCTTGACCAGCGGTACGATAGGGGTGGAGAGGTAGTAGTTGCGCGCCATCTCGGAGTAGGGGTGGTTGTAGTTCATCAGCATGATGAGGGTGCCGATGAGCACCACACCACCCAGCGCGGCAGTCGGAACAGTCCACTTGTTGAGCGGGATGCGGAAAATTTTGAATATGGCGACACACAGCGCCGTGTAGGTCAGGATCAGTAGCAGGTCCATGGTTTATCCCTGTTGCTCACTCTGTTCGATAGTGTTGATACGGCTCTTCAGATCCGCCAACTCCTGCTTGAGGGCCGCCAGCTCCTCTTCATCTTTTTGCAGCCGCTGGCTAAAGCCCCAGCCGCGATCGGGGCGATAGATGGTTGCCCAGATCCAGAGGAAGGGCCACAGCACATGCAGGGTAAACAGGCTGACCCAACCTGCCACGTGAATGGCATCCTGATGAGGGTGATTCCGATGTTTGGCAATCTCGTAAGGAATATCGTGGATAACGATGACTCCATAAAAAATGACCAGCCCGACAAAGACGAGCAGACCAAGTGCAAAATAATCAAGGGCCATTTATAACCTCCACTGGCATGACGCACAGCTTAATCATTGGTTCCAACAAGCACGAAAGCAATTAAGAATCACACATTTATCGTCAGTTCGCCCGGAATCTTAAAGCTATTCGCTGTATTGAAGCTGAAGCCGTTCAACAGTTGCATTATTAGTCTTTTTGTCATTAAAAAAGGCGCCATCAGGCGCCTTTTTTGTGCTGCTTTCGCTGCATTTTTTGCTGTTTTTACCCTTCGCTGGTACTGCTGACCAGCGGCTGGCGGAACTTCATCAGGAAGGCCACGGTAATGGCCGCCGTTGCAGTCAGGCCGATGATGGTGGAGGTCCCCATCTCCAGCCCGAACCCGATGGGGGCGTTGGCCAGATAGGTGATCACCACAGCGGTCATGAACATGGCTGGAATGGTGCAGATCCAGTGCAGCTTGCCCTCTTTGATGAGGTAGGCAGCAGCGGCCCACAGCATGATGACGGCGGTGGTCTGGTTGGCCCAGCCGAAGTAGCGCCAGATCACCCCGAATTCAGCCTTGGAGATGATGAAGCCAAGGATAAACATGGGGATGGCGATCAGCAGACGCTTGGCCAGCGGCTTCTGGGTCATCTTCAGGAAGTCCGCCACGATCAGGCGTGCACTGCGAAATGCGGTGTCACCAGAGGTGATGGGCAGGATCACCACGCCGAGGATGGCCAGAATGCCGCCCACGGTGCCGAGCAGGCTGGTGGAGACTTCGTGTACCACGGCTGCCGGGCCGCCGTTGGCCATGGTAGCGTTGAGCGCTTCGGTGCTGTCGTAGAAGGAGAGACCCAGGGTGCACCAGATAAGGGCGATGATCCCTTCACCGATCATTGCACCGTAGAAGATGAAGCGGCCGGATTTTTCGTTCTGCATGCAGCGCGCCATCAGCGGTGACTGGGTGGCGTGGAAGCCGGATACCGCGCCACAGGCGATGGTGATGAAGAGCAGCGGCCAGAGCGGCAGTTCGGTCGGGTGCAGGTTGGAGAAGTCCATCCCGGTGTTGTAGAAGCCTTTGCCGGAGGCGATCAGGCCAACGATGAGGCCGACCGACATGAAGACCAGCAGGGCGCCGAAGATGGGATAGAAGCGACCGATGATCTTGTCGATGGGGACTATGGTCGCGAGGATGTAGTAGGCAAAGATTGCCACGATCCAGTAGACCAGATCGGTGGAGGTTAGGTTGGCGAGCAGCCCTGCCGGGCTCAGCACGAATACCACGCCCACCAGCATCAGGAGCACCACGGCAAAGAGGTTCATGAAGTGCTTGGCGGCGGTGCCCAGATGCTCACCGACCACGGTTGGCACCGAGGCACCCTTGGCGCGCACCGACAGCATGCCGGAGAAGTAGTCATGTACCGCACCGGCGAAGATGCAGCCAAAGACGATCCAGAGCATGGCGACCGGGCCGTAGAGGGCACCCAGGATCGGGCCGAAGATGGGGCCGACACCTGCGATGTTGAGCAGTTGAACCAGATAGACTTTCTTGTCCGACATCGGGACATAGTCCACCCCGTCAGCCATGGTGATGGCGGGGGTTTTCAGCTCGGGTTTCGGGCTGAATATCCGTTCGATGAATTTGCCGTATATGAAGTAGCCGGCCACAAGTAAGCCGACACAGAGGAAGAACCAGATCATTGCTACGCTCCTGCATTGTTATTTTTTAGTGTGCAGAGCGAGTCTAAAACGGTTGCGCCTGACTGGCAGGTGAAACTCCCCGAGCGGCGCTTTGGCGCGCCGAACGGTCGGCGGCTGTGATCAGGCGCACACTCCGCGGCTCAGTCCAGCCCCAGCTGATCTTTGAGCTCCTTGAGATAGCGACGACTGACCGGCACCCGGGCGCCGCTCGGGGTGACAATCTCTGCCAGCTGGTTATCCAGCAGCCGGATCTCGAAGATGGCGTTGGGGGAGACCAGATACTGGCGGTGGCAGCGCAGCAGCGGGCTCTTCTCCTCCAGGGATTTGAGGGTGAGCTGGGTGTGGAACAGCTCGCCCTGGCAGGCCACATGGACCCCGCCCAGATCGGAGAAGGCATATTCCACCTGCGCGATGGGCAGCAGCCTGACCCGATTGTGCAGATAGCCCGGAATATGTTCTATGGTGGGGGCCAGCCGCTCGATGGGCTGCGGGGAGATATCCTGCTTGAGGCGAGCGAGGGTCTTGGCGAGCCGGGCGGGCTCCACCGGCTTGAGCAGGTAGTCGAAGGCGTTCTCTTCAAATGCCTGAATGGCATATTCGTCAAAGGCGGTGACAAAGACGATGCGGGGCAGGGGGTCGAGCATGGCGACCAGCTCCATGCCGCTCAGCTTGGGCATCTGGATATCGAGGAACACCACGTCAGGCTTGAGGCGCTGAATAAGCGGCAGCGCCTCAATGGCGTTGGCCGCTTCCCCCACGATCTCGATGGCGGGATCGCAGGCCAGCTGCTGCCTCAGCTCTTCGCGGGCATAGTGTTCGTCATCGACAATCAGGGTGCGGATCATGGTTGCTCCTTGGGGATGGTGAACGAGACCCGGGTCCACTGCTCAGGCTCGCAGGCAATAGTCACGCCATAGCGCTCGCCAAAGGCGCTTTTCAGTCGCCGATCGACAATGGTCATGCCCAGGCCGTCGCCCGCGGGGTGCGCTTGCCAAGTGCCTGCATTATCTTCCACATGGATGGTGACGCTGGTGGGATGCTCATCGGTCCAGAGGCGAATGCGCCCCTGCTCCAGCAGAGTCGAGATGCCGTGCTTGATGGCATTTTCGATCAGCGGTTGCAGGGTGAAGCTGGGCAGGTGAAGTGTGGCCAGATGGGGCGGGATCTCGTTTATCACCGTCAGCCGATCGCCAAAACGGGCCAGCTCAATCTCCAGATAGGATTGGCAGTGCTCCTGCTCCTCTTGCAGGGTCGCAAGGCCGCTCTGGCGTTTGAGGTTCTTGCGAAAGAACAGCGAAAGATGCAGCAGAAGATCTCGCGCCTTGTCCGGATCACGCCGGGTGATGGCACTGATGGTGTTGAGGGTGTTGAACAGAAAGTGGGGATTGATCTGGGCCTGGATAAGTTTCAACTCGGACTGCACCAGCAGCCGCTGATGCTGCTCCAGCCGACCGGCCAGCAACTGCTGTGACAGCAGGTTGGCAATCCCTTCCCCCAGGGTGTGGTTGATCTTGAGAAACAGCCGCTTCTTCGGCTCGTAGAGCTTGATGGTGCCGATCACTCCTTTGTCCCCCTGCAGCGGGATCACCAGCACCGAACCCAGCTGGCATGCGGGGGAGAGGCTGCAGCGATAGGGCTGACTGTTGCCATCGGCAAACAGCACCTTGTTCTGGGCGATGGCCTGCATGGTGATGGTTGACGCGATGGGGGTACCCGGTAGGTGGTGATCTTCGCCGGTGCCGATAAAGGCGAGGATCTGCTCGGTGTCCGTGATGGCGACAGCCCCCACGCCGGTCTCCTCCTGAATGATGCGGGCAATCTTGTTGCTCGCCTCCGGGGTAAAGCCCTGACTCATGATCCCCACTGTGCGGTTGGCGATATTGAGCGCCTTGGCGGAGAAGACCCGGGAGAACTTCTCATACATCCGCTGCTGGTCGCGGATCATGCTGATAAAGAGCGCCGCGCCGCAGGAGTTGGCCAGAATCATCGGGGTGGCGATGGTGCGCACCAGCAGCAGGGATTTGTCGAACGGGGTCGCCACCAGCAGGATGATCACCATCTGCATGATCTCGGCATAGAGGGTGGTAAAGAAGGCGATGCGTGGTTCAAACAGGGCATCCGTTCGCCCCGAGCGCATCAGTCGCCAGTGCACTATGCCCCCGAGCAACCCCTCGCAGGTGGTGGAGATGGCGCAGGCGAGATCGGTAAATCCCCCCAGCGTATAGCGGTGCAGACCGCCGGTCAGCCCCACCAGAAAGCCCACCAGCGGTCCCCCCAATAATCCCCCCAAGACGGCGCCGACTGCCCGGGTGTTGGCGATGGCATCGTCGATATCGAGGCCCACATAGGTGCCGAGGATACAAAAGCTAGAAAAGATGATGTATATCAGTATCTTGTGAGGTAGTCTCACTGAATAGTTGGCAAGCGGGCGCAGCAGCGGGCTTTTCGAGAAGAGATAGGCGATCACTAGGCTGACGCTCATCTGTTGCAGCAAGGAGAGGACCAACTGCATAAAAAACGCTCCTCATAAGCCAGCTGAAAAAATAGCCAGCCCGTGAATAAGTGTGATCAGGATCTTGTTCTGTTGGCCCAACTGGGCGCAACGGGCCGTCAGTTTGCCAGAACAAGTGGATAAAACCATATTAAATCAGCATGTTAAATTGATATTTGTGTAAGCGGCAGCGGGTTGATATTGATGGATGGAGCATGAATGTATCCGCTGGATACGCCACACGGAGGTGGCATGCTCCGCCCGGCCCCTTGGCTGGGCGTTTTTTATACATGGTCAGTTGGCAACCTTCTGATGGGGGTTTGAGCAATTATTCCGGTTTGTCCAATGAGTTATCCCCAGCTTCTGGGGATAACTCAGAATGCAAAGTAGTAGCAGAAGCGGCGGGTCAGGTTGAAGAACTGCCGTTGTCCCTCATCGAGCTCTTCCTGTTTGATAAAGGCGGTGATGGTGCGTTCATCTTCCCGCAGATCGATCATGGCGACGGCTTCAGGCCGCTGGGCCTTGATATAGGGCAGGATCTTCGGCTTGAGGGGCATGGTGGGTTCGGTAGAGAGCACCAGCGCGATGCTCTCGTCCGAGAGTTTCACCAGTGATCCCGGCGGATAGACCCCCAGCACCTTGACCAGCAACTTGACCAGATTCTGGTCGAACTTTTTCTGGGATAACTTGTAGAGCTGGCTGATGGCCTGACTCGGCGCGGCCGGGTTGCCGCTGTTGCGGGGATGGAGCAGCTCGTCGTAGAAGTCGACCAGCCCGATCAACCGCGCCAGCGGCGGGATCTCCCCGCCCTTGATCCCGAGCGGATACCCGCTGCCGTCGAGCCGTTCGTGGTGCAGATGGGCGACCTGACGGATTTTCGGTTCAAAGGCGTTGAGCTGGGTCAGCATCTCCAGCCCGTACTGGGGATGCATATTGAGGAAGTTCTGCTCGGCCTTGCTGAGATCCCCGCGTTTTTGGGTGATCTGGCTAGGGATCTTCAGTTCACCGATATCGTGGATAAGTCCCGCAAGTCCCGTCTCTTCCAGTTCTATAGGATTCATCCCCAATTCGCGTGCCATCAGCATGGCAATGAAAGCCACATTGAGGCTGTGTTGCAGCAGGATATCTGTGTGGGGGCTGCGAATAAGGTGGAGCCCGAGAGGCCCTTCATGCTGACTGAGGGTGAAGGCGGCATTACGGACGATCTGGGCGGTGTTGGCCAGCCCTTCATCCGGTTTGAGGTTCAGCGCCCCGAGTGCATCGCGCAGCTCGCTCATGGATTGGCCAAAGGCTTTGTCGGCGGCGCGCATGGAGCGGCGAAAGGCCTTTTCGTCAAAGGGGGGCGGGCCCGAGGCAATCAGCTCTTCCAGCTCATCAAGATCAGGCCCGGCATCCGGGATATCGCCGCGCAGCAGCGGCTCTATGGGCAGATCGCTCTTGTCGGGGTCGACCATCAGCAGGGTGAGATCAAGATGACGGAGAATGTCGAGTTGCTGCTGATCCTTGATCTTGAAGGTATTGAACATAAACGGGTGGTTGGTCCATCCAGTGGGAAGATGGATATAGTGGCCTACTCTCAATTGCTCTATCGAGGCTTGGATCAGTGCCATCGGTTAACCTGCATTTCGTGAATGCCTACTCAACAAGCTAGCAAAATCCGATGGATAGACAACTAAAAATCCATTTCGGGGCTGCGGAGCACCCCGTGCTGTGATGGGGCGCACGAGCGCCGTGCTTCTCCTCTTAATTCGCGCTTAAGTTTTACTTCCTACGCTGGCCCCGTCGTTTTTGTTGGCTTGGCCGGCCCGCTGCACTGCAGGCCGGTATGTAGGAGTTGTTTATGCGTGTAACTCTCGGTGTACTGCAGACCAATCTGTTGCTGGTACTCTTTTTCGCCCTGGTACTGAATTGGCCAATCTTTTTGCATTTCTATACGGTGCTCAGCGCCCTGACCCATGTCAAAGCCGGATTTGCCATCTCGATTCCGCTGGTGCTGATCGCGGCGCTCAATGCCGTGTTTATTCCCTTCACGTTCCGGTTTGTGCTCAAGCCCTTTTTTACCGTGCTCATTCTGACTGGCTCCATCGTCAGCTACGCCATGCTCAAATACGGCGTGATCTTTGATGCAGGCATGATCCAGAACATAGTGGAGACCAACAGTGGTGAGGCGGGGGCCTATTTGAATGGCTCGGTTGCGCTCTGGTTTCTGCTGACCGGGCTGCTGCCTGTTCTGGTGCTCTGGTCGCTGCGGATCCGCTATCCGGCTCGCTGGTATCAGGGGTTGGCGTGGCGGGCAGGTGCACTGGCTATCTCTCTGCTGTTTATCGGGGGCGTCGCGTCACTTTACTATCAGGATTACGCCTCGGTCGGGCGCAACAACAAGTCGCTTGCCAAAGAGATTGTGCCTGCCAACTATGTGCACGGCCTCTACAAATATGGGCGGGATGTGCTGTTTGCCACGCCGATCCCCTACCAGCATCTGGGGACCGATGCCAGGGTGGTGGCACGGGGAAGCAAGCCGACTTTGATGTTCCTGGTGGTGGGGGAGACGGCGCGCAGCCAGAACTACTCCCTTAACGGGTATGGCAAGGCGACCAACAGCTTTACGGCAAAAGAGCAGGGAGTGGTGTCGTTCAAAGATGTGCGCTCCTGCGGTACAGCAACAGCCGTTTCGGTGCCCTGCATGTTCTCCAACCTCACGCGCCGTGGCTACGATGACCAGCTTGCCAGCTCCCGTGACGGCCTGCTCGATGTGCTGCAACATGCCGGAGTCTCGGTATTGTGGAAAGAGAATGATGGCGGCTGCAAAGGGGTGTGCCGCAATGTGCCGACCATCGAGATCCTCCCCAAGTCCTATCCTGCGCTCTGTCAGGGGGAGTCTTGCTATGACGAGGTGTTGCTGGAGGGGCTGGATCAGCAGATTGCCGGCATGAAGGGCAACAAGCTGGTGGCTTTTCACCTGATGGGCAGCCATGGCCCGACCTATTTTCGTCGTTACCCTGCCAGCGAGCGCGCCTTTATGCCGGACTGCCCGCGCAGCGACATTGAAAACTGCAGCAACGAAGAGCTGGTCAACACCTATGACAACACCATCCGCTACACCGACAAGGTGGTGGGGTTAATGATCGACAAGCTCAAGTCGCTGGAGAGCCAGTACGATGTGGGGCTGGTCTATCTCTCCGATCACGGCGAATCCCTTGGGGCCATGGGGCTCTATCTGCACGGCACGCCCTACAAGTTTGCGCCGGATGATCAGACCCGGGTGCCGCTGCTGACCTGGTTCTCGCCTCAGTTACAGGCCGATCGCCAGCTGGATATGGGTTGCCTGGCAGCGGAGGCGAGCAGTCAGCGTTTCTCCCATGACAACCTCTTTCACTCCATGCTGGGGGTCATGGATGTGCAGACGAGTGTTTACGACAACAAGCTGGATCTGTTCAAGCCATGTCGGGCGGGCTAAACCGCCAGCAAGCACACAATAGAAAACGGCAGCCACTGGCTGCCGTTTTGTTATCTCGCAAGATCAGTGTCTTACTTCTGCTCCATGATGATCTGCAGCAGATCCCCCTCCAGCAGGGCGCGCTTGACCAGTGCAAAGCCGCCATAGGTCGGCTGGTTCTGGAAGCGGGCTTTCACGATGGGCAGGCCACGGTGGAAGCTCGGCAGGGATTGATGCTCGACGCAGCGACGGATGGCCGGGAAGAGGATCTCTTCGGCGGCGGTGATTTCGCCGGCGATCAGCACCTTCTGCGGGTTGAACAGGTTGACCGTGATGGCCACCGCCCGTCCCAGATGCTCACCCACGTTCTCGATCACGCTGCGGGCCAGCTCATCACCTGCCAGTGCCGCCTTGCACACCTCCTGAATGGTGATGTGCTTCTCCTGCAGTGCGCTCTGGTGACCGCGGCTGATGAGCTCCTTCACCTTGTCGATGATCGCTTCGTTGGAGGCGATGGTCTCGAGGCAGCCGAAGTTGCCGCAGTGGCAGCGCTTGCCGAGCGGCTCGACCTGGATATGGCCGATCTCGCCGACGTTGCGGTTCTGACCGAGGAACACCTGACCCTTGGTGATGATCCCCGAGCCCGTCCCCTGGTGGACGCTCACCAGAATGGAGTCCATGCAGTCGCGGGACTCGCCGAAGAAGTGTTCGGCCAACGCCAGCGAGCGGGTGTCGTTGCCCACATAGCAGGGGAGGTTGAAGTGGTTCTCAAGCAGCTTCGCCAGTCCCAGATTGCGGATCTGGTACTTGGGGGTGTAGATGACCATGCCGGATTCCGGGTTGACCAGACCCGGCATGGTCAGCGCGATGCTGATGAGGTTGCGACAACGTTCGCGGTTGGCATCGATAAAGGCGCCAATCTCTCGCAGCAGCATGTCGACCACGGGTTGCTGGTCGATCTCGGTCACCTGAATGACGTGCTGGTCGAGCTCCTTGCCATCGAGGTCATAGAGACTCAGTTGCAGGTAGCCGCGGCCCAGCTTGGCAGAGACAAACTGAAAGCGATGTTTGATGGTGGTCAGGGAGATGGCACGCCGCCCGCCGGTTGAGGCTTGCGGAGAGGTCTCCTTGATCAGGCCATGCTCGATCAGTTGCCGGGTTATTTTGGTCACGCTGGCCGGGGCCAGCTGACTCAACTCGGCAATCTTGACCCGGGAGATGGGGCCTTGCAGGTCGATGAGCCGATACACGGCTGCACTGTTGACCTGCTTGATAAGATCTACGTTTGCTATTTGTCCGCCAGTCATGATGTCACTGTTGTGTGTAGTGTCCGTTAACCACGGTCCCACGGACCGTGAAGTCCTGATCGAAGACAGTGAGGTTGGCTACTTTACCGACCTGGATACTACCGAGACGTGAGTCCCATCCAATGGCGCGAGCGGGGTAGAGGCTGGCCATTCTCAGTGCTTCATCGAGCGGTAATCCGACCTGCTTGACCAGATTTTCCACCCCCTCAATCATGGTGAGGGAGGAACCGCCGAGTGTACCATTCTCGTCGACACACTGACCATCGCGTAAAAAGACGGTGGTGCCACAAAAATCAAATTTCTCAAAGCCTTCCGGTGCACCGGCTGCCGCGGTGGCATCGGTGACCAGCACCAGTCGCTCCCCCAGCGCCTTGTGAGCCAGACGCACGTTGGCCCAGTGCACATGGTGGCCATCGACGATGATGCCCGCATAGACATCCTTGCGATCGTAGATGGCGCCCACGACGCCCGGCTCGCGACCGTTGAGGGTCGGGGTCATGGCGTTGTAGAGGTGGGTCGCAAAGCGAATACCGTTATCGAACCCAGCCATGGCCTGATCGTAACTGGCGGCAGTGTGACCGGCCGAGACCAGAATGCCCGCTTCCACCAGACGGCGGATATGGGCCGGCTCGTTGCGCTCCGGAGCCAGGGTGATTTTGGTGATGGCATCCGCGTTGGCGCAAAAGAAATCGATCATCTCGTCCGCTGGCTGGCGAATTTGCGCAGCAGGGTGGATCCCCTTGCGCTTGAGGTTGGTGTAAGGCCCTTCCAGATGGACGCCCAGCACCTCGTTGGGGTGTGCAGCCATGTAGTCACGGGTCACCGCAACGGCCTGCTTCATATCCGCATCCGGACTGGTGATCAGGGTCGGCAGGAAGCTGGTGGTACCGGATTTGAGGTTGGCCGCCTGCATGGTCGCCAGGGTCTCGACCGTGATGTCGGTGTTGAACATCACTCCGCCACAGCCGTTGAGCTGGACGTCGATAAAACCGGCGGTCAGGTTGGCGCCTTTGAGGTCAATCTGCTCGATGCCCGCAGGCAGTTCGGCCAGGTGAGAGATGGCGACAATTTTGTCGCCCTCGATAAGCACCCCGTAGCCGGTCAGCACGCAGCTGCCGGTGTAGAGGGTGCAGTTGGTCAATGCGTACATGACGACTCCTTACAGACGGCCGATGTTGGCGGCTTCCAGCTGCTGGAAGTAGCGAACGGTCTTGACCTTGAGCTCCATGGTGGAGGGCTCGTCGCACACCATCATTCCCTTCGGATGCAGTTGCAGGGTGGAGATGGTCCACATGTGGTTGACGCTGCCTTCCACGGCGGCCTGCAGGGCCAGTGCCTTGCCGTGACCGGTGACCAGGATCATGATCTCTTCCGCATCCATCAGGGTGCCGACACCCACGGTCAGGGCCAGTTTGGGCACCTGCTCCATGTCGCCACCGAAGAAGCGGGAGTTGGCGATACGGGTGTCTTCGGTCAGGGTCTTGACCCGGGTGCGGGAGGAGAGGGAAGAGGCCGGCTCGTTGAATGCGATGTGGCCGTCGTTACCCACGCCACCCATGAACAGGTGGATCTTGCCGTAGGACTTGATCTTGTCTTCGTAGCGCTTGCACTCGGCCACCAGATCCTCGGCATTGCCGTTGAGGATGTTGATGTTTTCGGGACGAATGTCGATGTGACTGAAGAAGTTGTTGTGCATGAAGCTGTGGTAGCTCTCCGGGTGATCTTCCGGCAGGCCGACGTACTCGTCCATGTTGAAGGTGACCACGTTCTGGAAGCTCACTTCACCGGCTTTGTGCAACTCGATCAGGCGCTTGTAAGTGTTGAGCGGGGTGCCACCGGTGGGCAGGCCCAGTACGAAAGGGCGATCGCTGGTCGGCTTGAACGCGTTGATGCGGTCAACGATGTAACGAGCAGACCACAGGCCTACTTGGCTGGCAGATTTCAACGGGATCAGGCGCATATGGGATACCTCTGTGTCGGGTTGCGACCGGTTTGGCGGTGGCAATTGGCTAAGACGGATTCAAGTTGTTTTATAGCGTAAATAAAGATTGCGAACTAAGCCACATCTATCCACCACCTTTATCTTGTTTGGGTGATAACGATCACGATTATCGGTTTATTAATTTGCGCAGCGAAATAAAAGCCCTAGACTGCCAATCAAGCCTTGATGGCTTATGCGTCAAACGTGATAAGCACTTAATTTCTAGAAAAACATTAACTAAGGAGAGGAACCGTGAACATTCTCGGTTATTTGCAAAAGATCGGCCGTGCCCTGATGGTGCCGGTAGCGGTATTGCCTGCCGCAGCGATCCTGATGGGGGTTGGCTACTGGATTGACCCGAATGGTTGGGGTGGTGACAGTGCGCTGGCTGCCTTCCTGATTAAAGCGGGCGCAGCCATTATCGATAACATGTCCGTACTGTTCGCAGTCGGTGTCGCTTACGGTATGTCCAAGGATAAAGACGGTTCTGCTGCCTTAGCAGGTCTGGTCGGCTTCCTGGTCGTTACCACCCTGCTGAGCCCGGGTGCTGTGGCCCAGATCAAGAGCATCCCGGTGGAGCAGGTTCCTGCCGCGTTTGCCAAGATCAGCAACCAGTTCGTGGGTATCCTGTGTGGTGTTATCGCCGCTGAGCTGTACAACCGCTTCAGCAGCGTCGAGCTGCACAAGGCACTCTCCTTCTTCTCCGGTCGTCGTCTGGTACCGATCGTAACCTCCGTGGTGATGATCGTCGTATCTTTCATCCTGATGGCCGTATGGCCGGCAATCTACGGTGGTCTGGTCTCCTTCGGTGAGTCCATCGTGAGCCTGGGCTCTACCGGTGCCGGTATCTACGCCTTCTTCAACCGTCTGCTGATCCCGATCGGTTTGCATCACGCCCTGAACTCCGTGTTCTGGTTCAACGTGGCCGGTATCAACGACATCCCGAACTTCCTGGGTGGTCAGGCTACCATCGATGCCGCTCTGGCCGCTGGCAAGAGCCTGGAGCAGGTGAAAGGCGTGGTCGGTATGTATCAGGCTGGCTTCTTCCCCATCATGATGTTCGGTCTGCCGGGTGCCGCTCTGGCCATCTACCACTCCGCCAAGAAAGAGAACAAAGAGAAAGTTGCTTCCATCATGATCGCAGCTGCCTTTGCCTCCTTCTTCACTGGTGTAACCGAGCCGCTCGAGTTCTCCTTCATGTTCGTGGCGCCGGTACTGTATGTCATCCACGCCGTACTGACCGGTATCTCCGTGTTCATCGCTGCCTCCATGCAGTGGATGGCCGGTTTCGGTTTCAGTGCCGGTCTGGTGGATATGGTGCTCTCCAGCCGTAACCCGCTGGCGACCAACTGGTACATGCTGATCCCTCAAGGTCTGGTCTTCTTCGGCCTCTACTACACCGTGTTCCGCGTAGTGATTGCCAAGCTGAACCTGAAAACCCCGGGTCGTGAAGATGACGAAGATACTGCTCCGGCTGCCGCTCAATCTACCAACCGTACCGAGCTGGCCAAGCAATACCTGGAAGTGCTGGGTGGTCAAGATAACCTGGTCTCCATCGATGCCTGCATCACCCGTCTGCGTCTGACTCTGAAAGACCGCAGCATCGTCGATGAGCGCAAGCTGAAAGCCCTGGGTGCGGCCGGTGTGGTCAAACTCGGTGAGCAGAACCTGCAGGTGATTCTGGGCCCATTGGCCGAAATCATCGCCGGTGAGATGAAAGCCCTGCGTTAATCGAGCGACTCGCTCACCTCAAGTCTAAGTCCATTGTTGACATAACTAAGGGCCCCGCTCAGGGGCCCCATATAAAAAAGCCAAGAAAATCCAACCTTTACTTCAAATGAGAGCAGCAGTTATGAACTTGAAACATTCTCTGTTAGCCATTGCCATGTCTACCGTTTTTGTCAGCCAGGTCCAGGCAGCCGATGCCGCCAAGCAGGCCGTGGTCGACTCCCTCGCCAACAACCTGGTGGTCAAGTATGAAGTGGTCACCAACGACGGTGCCGGTGCCGGCCTCGATTGCCAGGCGCTCGGTTCCGAGTGGGCAAGCTGTGGCGTTGCCAAGCTGCACCTGACCAATACCGGTGCGGACGTCACCTCCAAAGACTGGAGCATCTACGTCTCCTCCATCCGTCGTATCCAGCGTGTGGATAACGACCAGTTCACCATCACTCACCTGACCGGCGATCTCTATCGTTTGACGCCAACCGAGAAGTTCCAGGGCTTTGCCAAGGATGCCACGGTCGAAGTGCCGCTGGTGGTGGAATACTGGGTACTGTTCGAATCTGACATCATGCCGAACTGGTATGTCGCCAGCGAAGGTGCCGAGCCGAAAGTACTGGCCAGCATGAGCAACATCAATGATGCCAGCACCTACGAGAAGCCGATGCCGGCTGATGGCTGGAAGCGTACCAAGGATGACAAGAACATCCTGATGAACAGCGAGACCCGTTTCGCGGCCAACCAGACCAGTACCCTGCTGCCGGCTGGCAAGATTGACAACCAGATCCTGCCGACCCCGATGAAGCAGGTAGTCAAAGCGGGTCCGCAGGTTGACTTCTCTACCATCAAACTCAATGCCCTGGATCTGCCGAGCGATCGCGCCGAGGCCCTGAAGGCTCAACTGACCAAGCTGGGTGTTACCCTCTCCGACACCGGCTACCCGGTGACCATCAAGCTCGGCAGCAAGCTCAAGCAGGCTGAAGGCTATGACATGACCATCGGTCAGAAGGGCACCGTGATCCAGGGTCGCGATATCGACGGGGCATTCTGGGGTGCACAATCCCTGATCTCCCTGCTGGGTGTTGATGACAAGCTGGTGAGCCCGATGACCGTCGAGGATGCGCCGCGCTTTGAATACCGTGGCATGCAGACCGACGTGGCCCGTCACTTCCGCAGTCTGGATACCATGAAGAAGCTGGTTGACCAGATGTCTGCCATGAAGCTCAACGTGCTGCACCTTGGCCTGACCAACGATGAAGGCTGGCGTCTGGAGATCCCGGGTCTGCCGGAGCTGACCCAGGTCGGTAGCCAGCGTTGCCACGACGAGTCCGAAACCAAGTGCCTGATGCCGCAACTGGGTTCCGGCCCGACCAGCGACAACCAGGGTTCCGGTTTCTACAGCAAGTCTGACTACGTGGATCTGGTGCGTTATGCCAAGGCCCGCGGTGTGACCGTGATCCCCGAAATCAACATGCCGGCCCACGCCCGTGCTGCCGTGGTCTCCATGGAAGCGCGCTACAAGCGTCTGATGGCGGAAGGCAAAGAAGCGGAAGCCAACCAGTTCCGTCTGACTGATCCGGCTGACACCTCCAACGTCACCTCAGTCCAGTTCTACGACAAGATGTCCTTCATCAACCCTTGCCAACCGGGTGCTGCCACCTTCGTGGCCAAGGTAATGGATGAAGTTGCCCAGATGCACCAGGCCGCCGGTCAGCCGCTGACCGCATGGCACTACGGTGGTGATGAGGCTAAGAACATCATGCAGGGCGGTGGCTATCAGGATCCGGCCGTCACCAAGAAAGAAGAGCTGGTCGCCTGGAAAGGTAACGTCGACTCCAGCAAGCAGGACAAACCGTTTGGCAAGTCCCCGATGTGCCAGAAGATGATCGACGAAGGCAAGATCAAGGAAGTGGGCGAGCTGCCGGTTTACTTCGCCAAGGAAGTGGGCCAGATGGTCAAAGACCGCGGCTTCTCTACCCTGCAGGCGTGGGAAGATGGTCTGAAGTACGCCAGCGGTGCCAAGGACTTCGCCACCGACAACACCCGTGTCAACTTCTGGGAAACCCTCTACTGGGGTGGCTTCAACGAAGCGATGAAGTGGGCCCACAAGGGTTACGAAGTGGTGCTCTCCAACCCGGATTACCTCTACTTCGACTTCCCGAACGAAGTACACCCGGCCGAGCGTGGCTACTACTGGGCAACCCGTTTCAACGACACCCGCAAGGTGTTCGCCTTCGCCCCGGAAAACCTGCCGCAGAACGCCGAGACCTCGGTTGACCGCGACGGCAACGCCTTCGTGGCCAAGGGTGATCAGGATCCGGTCAAGTTCAAGGGGATCTCCGGTCAGCAGTGGAGTGAAACCGTGCGTACCGATGCTCAGTACGAGTACATGGTCTACCCGCGTATCTTCTCCGTGGCTGAGCGTGCCTGGCACAAAGGTGGCTTCGAGCTGAACTATGTGAAGGGTCGCGAGTTCTCCGGCGAGACCAAGTTCGTCAACAAGGCCACCCTCAACAAAGAGTGGAACCAGTTTGCCAACGTGCTGGGTCAGCGCGTGCTGCCGAAACTGGATCAGGCCGGTGTTGAATACCGCCTCTCCGTCCCGGGTGCCAAGGTAGTGAACGGTGTGCTGGAAGCGAACGTAGATCTGCCGGGTCTGCCCATCCAGTACAGCCTGGACGGTACCAACTGGAGTGCCTATGACGCCGCGGCCAAGCCGAGCGTGAATGGCAAGGTCTACCTGCGTACCACCAGCTTCGATGGCAAGCGCACCAGCCGTGTCACCGAACTGAACTGATAGCAGTCAACCGTTAACATGAGGTGGGTCGCAAGACCCGCCTTTCCCAAGGGCGATGGCGCATCGGGTTTGGGAAAGGTTGACTGTGCGTGTGAGCCTTTGTTGTGTGTAATTGTCTGTTTTGTGTTTTTCATCACTTTCAGCCCCGCCCAGTGCGGGGCTTTTTTATGCATTTGGTGTGCAATGTGCCAAGCCACACCGTTTTTAGCGGCGCAATGGCCCGGAAGTGCCAAATTCAGGTTGAGACAGCGCCCGTAATAAGGGATCATACCCGGCTTGACGGCGGGGGGATGAGGGTGCCAGCCGGCACAACTTCCGCCAGTGACGCTTTTTTGAGGTGAGCCATGAGTCAGGCGAACAGCCCAACTAACTTTATTCGTCAGATCATTGATGAAGATCTGGCCAGCGGTAAGCACAGCAGCGTGCATACCCGTTTTCCGCCCGAGCCGAACGGTTATCTCCATATCGGCCACGCCAAGTCCATCTGCCTGAACTTCGGCATCGCCCGCGACTATCAGGGCCAGTGCAACCTGCGTTTCGATGACACCAACCCGGTGAAGGAAGATATCGAGTACGTAGAGTCCATCAAGCAGGACGTTCAGTGGCTCGGCTTCCAGTGGAATGGCGAGATCTGCTACTCCTCCGACTATTTCGACAAGCTGCACGGCTACGCCATCGAGCTGATTGAAAAGGGTCTGGCCTATGTGGACGAGCTGACGCCCGAGCAGATGCGCGAGTACCGTGGCACCCTGACTGAAGCTGGCAAGAACAGCCCGTTCCGCGATCGCAGCGTGGAAGAGAACTTGGCGCTGTTTGCCAAGATGAAGAATGGCGAGTTCGCCGAAGGCACCGCCTGCCTGCGCGCCAAGATCGACATGGCATCCCCCTTCATGGTGATGCGTGATCCGGTTATCTACCGCATCAAGTTTGCCCACCATCACCAGACCGGTGACAAGTGGTGCATCTACCCGATGTATGACTTCACCCACTGCATCTCGGACGCGCTGGAAGGGATCACCCACTCCATCTGTACTCTGGAGTTCCAGGACAACCGTCGTCTGTACGACTGGGTGCTGGACAACATCACCATCGACTGCCACCCCCGTCAGTACGAGTTCTCTCGTCTGAACCTCGAATACACCGTCATGTCCAAGCGCAAGCTGAACCTGCTGGTGACCGAGAAACACGTCGATGGTTGGGATGACCCGCGCATGCTGACCGTCTCCGGTCTGCGTCGTCGTGGTTACACCCCGGCCTCCATCCGCGAGTTCTGCAAGCGCATCGGCGTCACCAAGCAGGACAACATCGTCGAGATGAGCATGCTGGAAGCCTGCATCCGCGAAGACCTCAACGAGCATGCACCGCGCGCCATGGCCGTGCTGCATCCGGTGAAAGTGGTCATCGAGAACCTGGCTGCCGACGAAGTGCTGACTGCCCCGGCCCACCCGAGCAATGCCGAGATGGGTACCCGCGAGTTGAACTTCACCCGCGAGATCTTCATCGATGAAGCGGACTTCAAAGAAGAGGCGAACAAGCAGTTCAAGCGTCTGGTGCTGGGCAAGGAAGTGCGTCTGCGCAATGCCTATGTGATCAAGGCCGAGCGTATCGAGAAAGATGCCGATGGCAAGGTCACCTGCATCTACTGCACCTACGATCCCGAGACTCTGGGCAAGGATCCGGCCGATGGTCGCAAGGTGAAAGGGGTGATCCACTGGGTCAGCGCCACTCACTCCCTGCCAGCGGAAGTACGTCTCTACGATCGTCTGTTCAAGGTGCCGAACCCGGGCGCCGAGGATGACTTCGAAGCCGCGTTGAACCCGGAATCCCTGGTGATCATCGAGGGGGCTCGTGTCGAGGCTTCCCTGAAGAACGCCAAGCCGGAGCAGGCTTACCAGTTCGAGCGTGAAGGTTACTTCTGCGCCGACAACAAGCTCTCCAGCCCGGAGCATCTGGTGTTCAACCGCACCGTTGCCCTGCGCGACTCCTGGGGCAAGGTAGAAGGCTAAGCCGATGGGGCAGGGGAGACCCTGCCCTGTGCTGCCAGCGGCCTGCGCCGGACAATAAAAAAGCCAGCTAATGCTGGCTTTTTTATTGTCCGTTATCTGCAAGTCACGGGCGACTTATTCGTCGTGCTTGCACTCACCTGTTGCACAGTGACCGTAGAGGTAGAGGCTGTGGTTGGTGAGACGGATATTGAATTTCTTGGCGATCTCGCGCTGACGCTGTTCGATCACTTCGTCGGAGAACTCGATCACCTTGCCGCAGTCGAGGCAAACCAGGTGGTCGTGGTGCTCCTGAGTGGCCAGCTCGAATACCGACTTGCCACCTTCGAAGTGGTGACGGGTAACGATACCGGCATCATCAAACTGGTTGAGAACGCGATAAACGGTAGCGAGACCAATCTCTTCACCCAGGTCGATCAGTCGTTTATAGAGATCTTCGGCGCTGGTGTGCTGGCAGTCCGGCTGTTGCAGGATTTCCAGGATTTTGACCCGGGGCAAGGTGATCTTGAGCCCGGCCTTTTTTAACGCTTGGTTGTTGTCTGCCATATTCTACTTATTCGCATTCTCGAAGGTGGGGTTATTCTGATGGACTGCCGCAGGAATGGCAACCTTGAACTCGCTTGGCCTGTCATTATAGGTCGTAGCCTCCCTAAAAATAAACCCAGCAATTCAAGGGGTTTAGCCATAAATGGCCGGTTGGATTGAAATAATCAATCGTGTCGTCCGACTTGCTGGCATGGCAGATGTTGATAAGATGTAACTTTCATATTCTGGTCGGATGAGATCCATGGATTGGCTTTTTGACAATGCGGCTTGGGTGCGCCGTGCACTCAACGCCTGGCCCCCTTTCTGGGGCGCCGGTATCAAGATAGAGACCCTGAGCGATGACTTTCGCTACTGTCGGGTGACCCTGAAATCCCGCTGGTGGAACAAGAATGCCAACCGCACCCAGTTTGGCGGCAGCATGTTTGCCATGACTGACCCCATCTATCCGCTGATGCTGATGGGCTACTTCAAGAATCGCTACTACGTCTGGGACAAGGCGGGCAGCATCAACTACATCAAGCCGGGCAAGGGCAAGCTGGTGGCCGAGTTCAACCTGACCGAGGGCAAGCTGGCCGAAATAATGGCGGCGACTGAAGGTGGCAACAAACACTTCCCAGAATTCGAGGTCTCGGTGCAGGACAAGAGCGGCGAACTGGTTGCGCAGGTCAAGCGCACCCTCTATGTGCGAGCCAAACCGGAGCACAGAGGTGAATAACAGGGAAGAATAAAGGCAGGCATCGCAACAAGCAGATACAACAAGGGCCCCGTCGGGGCCCTTGTTGTCAGAGGTATGAGGGGAGGCGGATTACTCCAGCTCGCCCAGGCACATCTCTTCGTGCAGCTGCTTGCACCAGCCCTTGACGCGCTCGGCAGTCAGCTCCGGCTGGCGATCTTCATCGATACCCAGACCGACAAAGTGCTTGTCATCAACCAGTGCCTTGGAGGCTTCGAACTCGTAGCCGGCAGTCGGCCAGTGACCGATGATGATGGCGCCTTTTGCTTCGACGATGTCGCGCAGGGTGCCCATGGCGTCGAGGAAGTACTCGGAATAGTCTTCCTGATCACCGCAACCGAAGATGGCGACCAGCTTGTTGGTGAAGTCGATTTCGCCCAGATCGGGGAAGAAGTCGTCCCAGTCGGCCTGGGCTTCGCCGTAGTACCAAGTCGGGATGCCGAACATCAGCAGATCAAAGCTCTCGATGTCGGCCTTGCTGCTCTTGGCGATGTCACGGACTTCAATCAGGTTTTTGCCCAGCTCTTTCTGGATCATCTTGGCGACAGCTTCGGTGTTACCGGTATCGCTGCCAAAAAACAGACCTACACTTGCCATAGTGTTTAGTTACCCGTATTTGGTGTTAATGCTCAACGCTCAGACTGCAATGTCCACCGCAAAGGCGGACTCAATCTGTTGTTTCAGGATAGATTGGATCAGCTCGGCTCGGCTGATGTTCTGTTGTAACGCAAGTTGGTTCAGGCGCTCCAGCAACTCGGCCTCCACCTTTAACTCTACCCGCTTCAGCCCATTTTCCCGATCGCGCTTAAGCTGGTTACGCTTGTTGATCTTGAGCTGGGTCTCGCGGGGGAGTGGATTGGTCTTTGGCCTGCCGGGGCGCTTCTCATTTGCGAACAGATCCAGTGTTGTTCGATCAGTTTGCTGTTTGGCCATACATCACAGATGAAAATAAGTTAGCCGAGTCCTGAGCCTTCCCAGCCCAGTTCGATCAGCCCCTTGGCGACAAAACCCGCACAACCCAGAAACAGTACCAACCAGACGATAAAACGACCGAAACGGGGCACATTGCCGCGCTTGAGCACGTCCTGAATGGCCAGGCCAATCAATATGAAAATGGCCACAAAGAATAACTTGAGGCCCAAACTTTCGATCAGGTCGATATGTTCACTTAGCATGGATTGCGCACACTCCTTATGACGGGCGCACTATATCACAAAGGATTTGAAACTGTTAACCGCCTGTCGACAGGAAATCCACAACCAATTTATTGAACAAAACCGGCTTTTCGGCGTGCAGCCAGTGGCCCGTGCCCGCAATAACCCGCACCTTTGCCGCCGGGAATTGGGCCAGTGCCGTCTCGCTGTATTGCGGCTGCATATAGTCGGAATCCCCCCCCTTGATAAAGAGCACCGGCCCCTCGAAGTGGCGATCATCCTCTGGCCAGCCCATGATGTTGGCGTAGTTTTGCTCAAGGGCTGGCACATTGAAGCGCCAACCCCAACCATCCTCGCCTTTGGCGAAGGATTTGAGCAGAAACTGGCGCACCCCGGCGATCTCGATGTGCTGCGCCAGCATGGCTTCCGCTTCACTGCGGCTTTGCGGCGGCGTGCGCAGTGTAGCGTTGAGTCCGGCAAAGACATTCTGGTGGCGGGAGTGGGGATAGGCGACCGGCGCCATGTCGGCCACCACCAGCTTGGTCACCCGCTCTGGCGCCAGCTTGGTGACCTGCATCCCTACCTTGCCACCCATCGAGTGGCCAATCAGGGTGGCTTCGGCAATATTCAGCCGATCCATCAGGGTCAGGATATCGGTCGCTTGAGCTGGATAGCTCATCTCGCTGTTATGAAAGGAGGCGCCGTGGTTGCGCAGATCGACGCTGATCACCCGATAGTGTTCGCATAGGGCTCGGGCCAGCAGGCCGAGGTTGTCGAGGCTGCCAAACAGGCCGTGGATCAGAATGACCGCCGGGCCCTGACCCTGCTCCTTGAAGTTCAATATGCTGTTTTGTTGCAAAATGACACCTTGTCGGTCGTGGGTGCGTATCGCTGTTTTATTTAACGCACTGGAAAGAAAAGGATTTCGTCCAATGGATTGGGATTTTATGTGGTTTTTTTTCTAAAAAATCCTGTCCGGATCGGCTATCAGTGCGGCTGATCACACACTTGGCCCGCTATTATGCCGTATTCTCGATGAGATTCATGTACATCTGCCAGCCCCTTGCTTGGGCTGTCGGGTTTGCCTATGTATAATCGCCGCATCCGAATTTCGACGAGTCCAGCGCATCCCTATGAAAACCATCGAGCTTGATGACGATCTCTACTTCTATATCGCCAGCCAGACCCGGCACATTGGTGAGAGTGCCTCCGATATCCTGCGCCGTCTGCTGGAACAGCCTGCTCACCAACGTGTGCCGGTTGCCGAGCCAGTTGCCGTCGCGCAGCCCAGTACGGTAGCCACCCAACAAGGGCTGCAAGCCTTGCTCGATTCCGGTGAGCTGCAAAAAGAAGATAAGTCCATCAACCGCTTTATGCTGGTGCTGAGTACCCTCTACCGGGATAACCCGGAAGGCTTTACCCAGGCCACCGAAATCAAGGGGCGCAAGCGCGTCTATTTCTCGCAGGATCCCGAGGCTCTGCGTGCCAGCGGTAGCACCACCAAGCCCAAGCCGGTACCGGAGACCCCGTTCTGGGTGATCACCAACACCAACACCAGCCGCAAGCAGAACATGGTGGCCCAGCTGATGGCCAGCATGGGCTATGGCGAAGAGGTGATCGCGCAAGTGTGTGGCGCAATTTAACGATTCTTCAAGACTCAGGCCTTGCCCGGCAAGGCCGCCATTACGCAAGGAAAACGCCATGGCTCAGCATTCCCACGCCGGTCAACCGGCCCGTTTAAGCGACCTGACCAACATCCCCCGTCTGGTCAGCGCCTACTACCTCAACAAGCCGGACATGAGCCGCCCCGAGCAGCGGGTGGCCTTCGGTACCTCCGGCCACCGCGGCAGCGCCCTGCACTGCGCCTTTACTGAATCCCACATTCTGGCGGTGACCCAGGCACTGGTGGAGTATCGCCAGCAGGCCGGTATTACTGGCCCGCTGTTTGTCGGTATGGATACCCACGCCCTGTCCGAATCCGCCTTTGCCAGTGCGGTCGAAGTGCTGGCGGCCAACGGTGTTGAAACCCGCATTCAGGCTGGCCTCGGCTTTACCCCGACCCCGGTCATCTCGCACGCCATCCTGCGCTACAACTCTGGCAAAGAAGGGGCCAGCAAGCCTGCAGCGCGCGCCGACGGCGTGGTGATCACTCCGTCCCACAACCCGCCGGAAGATGGTGGCTTCAAGTACAACCCGCCCCATGGTGGCCCCGCCGAAGGGGAGATCACCAAGTGGGTGGAGGACCGTGCCAACGCGATTCTGGAAGCGGGTCTGGCTGGCGTGAAACGGATGCCGTTCGCCGAGGCGCTCAAGAGCCCGTTCGTGGTCGAGCACGACTATGTCACCCCTTATGTGGATGATCTGAAGAACGTGCTGGACATGGACGCCATCAAGAACGCGGGCATCAAGATCGGTGTCGATCCGCTGGGCGGCTCCGGCGTTGCCTACTGGGACGTCATCGCCAAGACCTATGGCCTGAATATCGAGGTGGTGAACTACAAGGTCGACCCGACCTTCTCCTTCATGACCCTGGATAAAGACGGCAAGATCCGGATGGACTGCTCCAGCCCGTTCGCCATGGCGAGCCTGATTGCCCTTAAAGACAAGTTCGACATCGCCCTTGGCAACGACCCTGACTACGACCGTCACGGCATCGTCACCAAGTCTGGCCTGATGAACCCGAACCACTATCTGGCGGTGGCGATCCAGTACCTCTTTACCCATCGCACCGGCTGGTCTACCGATGCGGCCGTCGGCAAGACGCTGGTATCTTCTTCCATGATCGACCGGGTTGCCGGCGAGATTGGCCGCACCCTGAAAGAGGTGCCGGTCGGCTTCAAGTGGTTCGTGGATGGCCTCTACAACGGCGAGTTTGGCTTTGGCGGCGAAGAGAGCGCGGGTGCCTCCTTCCTGCGCAAAGATGGTACTGTCTGGACCACCGACAAGGATGGTTTCATTCTGGCGCTGCTGGCTGCGGAAATTCTGGCGGTGACCGGCAAGGATCCGCAGGCCCACTACGACGCACTGGAGGCGAAATTCGGCCGCTCCAGCTATCGCCGTATCGACGCCCCGGCCAACAGCGCCCAGAAAGCGGTGCTCTCCAAGCTGGATCCGGCACTGGTAGAAGCCTCCACCCTGGCGGGTGAGCCCATCATCGCCAAGCTGACCAAGGCGCCGGGCAACGATGCCGCCATCGGCGGTCTCAAGGTAGTGACCGAGAACGGCTGGTTCGCGGCGCGCCCCTCCGGCACCGAGTCCATCTACAAGATCTACATGGAGAGCTTCAAGGGCGACACGCACCTCGACCTCATCCAGCAGGAAGCCCAGCAGATCGTCTCCGCGGCACTGGCTAAGGCAGGTGTCTAAGCCACGCATCACGTCAGCGCCCGGGTCCTCGGGCTAAAGACAAGGTGAAGAGAGGAGTCAAATCGGCTCCTCTGTTTTTCTGTGGTGGCTACGAATTGTGCGAGGGGCTGCTGGTCTGTGGCTTAAAGCATGGCCTGTATCTGGGCCAACACAGCCTGTACCTTAGCGGCAGGTGGATGGGTGCGACCCAGTACGCGCATTCCCCACACCATGGTCATCAACAAAGCCGCGAGGGTGTCGATATCGCGCTCGGCGGCCAACTCTCCAGCTGCTTGTGCCTGGTGCAAGTTATTGGCCACCCGCTGTTCCACTTCGGCCAAGTGAACGCTGGCTTCATGCTGAATCGTTGGATTTTGGCGCCCCACTTCCAGCAGGGTATTGACCAGCAGGCAGCCACGATGTGCCTCGCTGGCTATGGCATCCCGAGCTACAGCATCGAGCAAGGCTCGTACACCGGCTAGGGGAGAATCTGCCGAGGCCAACAACAGTTCGATCTGCGCCAGACTCTGTGCTGAATAACGCTGCAACACTTCGATAAACAATCCCTCTTTAGAGCTGAAGGCGCCGTACAGGCTGCTGGGCTTCAACCCCATTCTGTCAACGAGTGTGGCGATGCCAGTGTTGCTGAAGCCCGTTTCCCAGAAGCTGTTGAGGGCAATCTCCAGAACTTGTTCTCTGTCAAATGATGCCGGTCTTGCCATTTCGATTCCTGCTTGTGTTGTCTTTTTGTAGTGATCACTAAAAAATATCTTGACCAGTGTTGGTGGCTTGTTTGATATTGTAGTGACCACTACAGAAAGGATGATAATCATGCCCACACTTGAGCAAAAAATCAAAGAGTACGATGCGATAAAGCGAACTAAAGTCCCTGGTGATGTACTGGCGGTGATGGAGGGGGCAACAGAAGCGCTAAGGGCGAGCGGATTGGGACAAGGGGCATTTGTCACTGGCGATCAGTTTCCTGACTTTGCGTTGCCCGATCAGCACGGGGTGGTACGCCCGCTCTCCCACTATCTGGCTGAGGGGCCTGTGGTGCTCAACATCTATCGAGGTGGTTGGTGTCCTTATTGCAATCTCGAGATGCAGGCACTCAATATCGCTTTGCCCGAGTTTGTGAAACGGGGGGTCACCCTCCTCGGTTTGACTCCCGAGATGCCAACAACCGCGCAGGACACTCTCACCGCCAACGAGCTGGCGATCACTGTGCTCAGCGATGAAGGCAACCGGGTGTCGGCTTCGCTGGGGTTGGTATTCGAGCTGCCCGAGGTGCTGCGCCCAATCTATGAGCGTTTTGGTATCGATATTCCGGCCAGCAACGGGGATGACAGTTTTACTTTGCCTGTCCCGGCGACGTATATCCTTGGCCAGGATCGGGTGGTGCGCTACCACTTCGTCAATGTGGACTACACCCAACGGGCAGAACCGACCCAGCTGATCGTTGAGCTGGACAGACTGGCCGCGGCCGGGATGCTTTAAACCGACACTGCGCCAGAAGGTGCAGTATGGAGTGCAGACGAGGCGGGCCTTGACGGGCCAGCCTCGTATTTATAAGCGGATGACCTAGTAACCGCCTTTGGCCTCTTTCACCGCCAGACCCAGCTGCCACACCGCCATGGCGTAGTGGGTGCTGTGGTTGTAGCGGGTGATGGTGTAGAAGTTGGGCAGGCCGTACCAGTATTGGTAGCCGGTGCCGACATCGAGGCGCAGCAGGCTCGACTCGCTGTGGTTGCCGAGGGGGCTGGTGGGCGTCAGCCCCGCGCGGCGCAGGGTGGCGACCGGGTAGCGGGTCTGGAAGCCATGCTCATAGCCGGGCAGTTGGCCCTGACCGCGCACCGCCACCGGTTGGCCTTTCTCCCAGCCGTGGGCCTTGAAGTAGTTGGCGACGCTGCCGATGGCATCCACCGGATCCCACAGGTTGGTGTGGCCGTTGCCATCAAAGTCCACCGCATAGCGCTGGAAGCTGGAGGGCATAAACTGGCCGTAGCCCATGGCGCCCGCATAGGAGCCCTTGGGTTCGGTGGGGTCCATCCCCTCATCGCGGGTCATCACCAGGAAGGCTTCCAGCTCGCTGGTGAAGAATTCGGCGCGGCGTGGGTAATCAAACGCCAGGGTGGCCAGCGCATCCAGAATGCGGGTCTTGCCCATCACCCGGCCCCAGCGGGTCTCCACCCCGATAATGCCGACGATGATCTCAGGCGGCACCCCGTAGATCTGCTCCGCCCGGTTCAGCTCGCTTGCGTATTCACGCCAGAAGTTGACGCCATTCTGTACGTTGTCCGGGGTGATGAACTTGGCGCGATAGCGGTTCCAGGCACCGGTCGGGCCGGTGGGCTTGGCGGTAGTCGGCGCCTGGGCATCCATCAGGCGGATGATCCAGTCGTAACGCTCTGCTTGTGCCAGCACCTGATGCAGCTGGGCATTGTCAAAACCGTGCTTCTCGACCATCTTCTGGACGAACCGGTCCACGTTGGGGCGATTGGCGAAGTCCCCCTTGCTAACCCCTTGTGTATAAACGGGTTTGCTCGATGGCGCCTGATTGATAAAGGCGCTCTTGGGCTGGGGGACGACCAAGGGCTTTGGCGCGGGGGCGCTGCTGCAGCCACCGAGCAGGGGGAATAATGACAGAGTGAGAAGAGAGGCAAGGCGACGCATAGGGTTCTCAAAGAGACTGATAAAGTGTCGCAATGGTAAAACATTGTCATCCCCGTGCAAGTGTTCCGTGCGCCTTGTTTGCCGCCAATTCATCGTGCGATGGATTAGCCCTTCTGTGAGGGCTGTGCTGTTTCGCGCTGGGGGGGACGCAGGGTGTGGTAACCGCTCCAGAGTCGGGTCAGGGTGGTAATGGCGCAGAGCATTGCAAAGCCGTAGGCGAGCGGGGCGAAGGCGGCGGGCCACAGGCACATCAGCACAAAGAGGGCGATGGTCTCGCTCCCCTCGGTGAGGCCGCCCAGATAGTAGAGGGACTTGTGGTGATAGACCGGATTGTCGATCCCCCGCTTGCCCGCCATGATGGCAAACGCCAGAAAGCTCGAGCCGGTGCCCATAAAGGCAAACAGCAGGGTGGCGGCGGGCAGCGCATTGGCAGGGGCGGCGAGGGCAAAGCCCAGCACCACGGCGGCGTAGAAGATAAAATCCAGCGTGATGTCGAGAAAGCCGCCGCAATCGGTGATGCCGGTTTCCCGCGCCACGGCGCCGTCGAGCCCGTCCAGCAGCCGGTTGAGCAGGATGGCCACAAGCGCCCATGAATAACAGCCAAAGGCCAGCAGCGGCAACGCCAGCATGCCGATGGCAAAGCCGGTGAGGCTCACCTGATTGGCACTGACCCCGGCGCGGCAGAGCGGTTTGGCAAGCTGAGTGAGGGGGCTTCGGATCACGGGGATCAGATGGCGATCAAACAAGGTGAACACTCCTCGGTTAACAGTGGCATTCGGTGAGGTTGAGTATGGTGCCCGGCGCGTCTTCCGCATCGTGGGTCACCAGAATAGCGGGGATGGCCAGCGCCTTGATCTGCGCGAACACCAGCTCGCGAAAGGCTGCCCGCAGCGGCTTGTCGAGGCGGGAGAAGGGCTCGTCCAGCAGCAGGGCGTCGGGTTCCGCCAACAGCGCCCGCAGCAGGCTGACCCGCGCCCGCTGACCCCCTGACAGCAACTGCGGCAGCTTGTCAGCCTGATCCGCCAGCGCGACTTGTGCCAATGCGGTCAGTGCCTTTTCCCGCCGCGCGCGTTTTCCCTTGATGGTCGCTGGCATGCCGAACATCAGGTTCTCCGCCACCGTCAGATGGTCGAACAGCAGGTCATCCTGAAACAGCATGCCGATGCGCCGCGCCTGCGGCGGTAGGGCGTTGAGTGGCCGCTCGCCGAGCCTTATCTCCCCCTCCAGCCGGATCGGGCCGCTATCTGTCTGCGCGCCGGGCAGTACCCCGGCCAGCCCCGCCAGCAGGGAGCTTTTACCGCAGCCGCTCGGCCCCATCAGTGTCAATACCTCGCCGGGGGCCACCTGCAGGGCAGGGAGCGAGAGCAGTGGATTTTCATCAAGGTAAAGTCGAAGAGGCGTGGTGCTCAGCATATGGCTGTTTCCATCATCAGAGTTCATCGTGAGCCGCCCCCCTTGAGCGCCGGATTGATCCGCGCCGGCAGCCAGAGCGCCAGCAGATAGATAACGAGCGGCAGCAGCAGTTGCAGCAGGCCGTATAGCCCCGCCAGTCGCCGGTTGAGGCCGCTGCCGATGGCCACCGCTTCGGTGGTGATGGTGACCACTCTGCCAGCCCCAAACAGCAGGGTCGGCAGGTATTGGGCCAAACTCACCGCCGCCCCGACGCTGAAGGCAAACAGCAGCGGGCGCGCCAGCAGCGGCGCTTTCACCTGCCACCAGGCTCGCCATGGCGTAGCCCCCAGCAGCAGGGCGCTCTGGGTGATCCGCGGATCGAACTTGCGATAGGGGCCGTGCAGGCACAAATAGACATAGGGAAAGACAAACAGCAGCTGGCTCCAGAGCACCCAGCTCCAGCCAATGCCGCTGCTTATCGCGTCATGTGCAAGCCAGTCCAGCCCGATCCGGATGCCAAAAAGCAGGCTCGCCTGCGGCAGCAACAGTGGCAGGCAGATAAGCCAGAGTGGCCAGGGGCGGCGGCCGGCTTGTGCCTCCAGACTCAGCACCGCCATCATCAGCGCGAGCAAGCCGCTCGCCAGTGCCAGCAGTGCGCTGGTTGCCAGCAGTGGCAGCAGGGTTGGCAGCAGATCCAGCCAGTAGTTACCACTCCACTGACTGGGCCAGAGGGCGGGAAAGGGCCAGCGGCGCGCCAGCGACCAGAGTAGCAGGGCCGCCAGCACCGCCAGATTGAGGGTGATCAGGGTGAAGGCAAAGCCCGCTGCGAGCCGGTTGGCAAAGAAGTGGGGCGCCGCCCGTTTGCCATTGAGCCAATAGCCTTTGCCCATCTCTTTATGAAGCCACTCCAGTAATCTGAGCATGGCAATGAGCAGCGCCGTGATGGCGAGCAGCAGCAGGGCGCCGCTGGCGGTGGCGCCGCGCCAGAGCAAATCCGGATCCTGATACCAGAGCCACAACCGCACCGCCAGCGGGGTGGGGGAATCGGGCCCGAGCAGTTGGGCGAGATCCACCACCGCCACACCGTAGGCCGCCACCGCATAGATGGGCAGGCGCAGGGCAGGCCAGAGCGCTGGCAGCAGCAGGCGCCACCAGATCTGGGGGGCGCTAAAACCGAGGCTCGCCCCTAGCCACTGCTGGCGTGCCAGGTGGATGGGTTGCTGTGCGGCCATCGCCATCAGCAGCAAAAAGGGGGTCTCCTTGAAAACGAGCAGTGCAATCAGCCCGAGCCCCCAAGGGTCGCGAATGGTCTGCCAGTCGGGGGGGAGATCAAACCCGGTCAGCGCTGGCGAGACGAGCCGCAGCAGCCAACCGGAGGGGGCGAGCAAAAAGGCAAAACCGATGGCAAAGGCGACGTGGGGCATGGCCAGCATCGGCGAGAGCAGACGACGGAGCAACCCGAAAGCCCGGCTGTCGCTGTGGGCCAACAGCAGGGCGGTCAACAGCAGGCTGCCAAGGGTTGAGGCGGCGCCAATCCACAGGCTCAGTGCTGCTGAGTGCCAAAGACCGGGTTGGGCGAGCAGCAAGGCGAGATGAGAGGCGGCCATCCCCTCCGCCAGCAGTTGCCACAGTCCCGCCAGCAATGGGATGACGAAGATCGCCAGATAAATGACCGCCATCCCCGCACTCATACTGGGGTGGCGTGTCAACCGGCGCCACGGTCGGGAGCGGGAAAGCGGGTGACCAGAGGCACTCATCAGTGACCGTAACGCTCGGCCCAGGCTGCTTCCAGCTTGAGCTGCCAGCTGGGGTGAGGCTCGGCCACTGCTTTGAAGCGTAGTGCCGGTTGCCCCTTGGCTGAATCAGGCAGGGTATCGGCCCGCAGCACGCTGGGATCACCCCAGAAGGCCGGATTGGCTTTTCGTGCCTGCGCCGCCGGGCTCAGCAGGAAGTTGGCCACCACCTTGGCACCCGCACGGGCGCTGGCGTTGAAGGGGATGGCGAGAAAATGGCTGTTGGTGAGCGCCCCTTTCTCCATGGCGACAGCTTCAACACTGGGGGGCAGGGCGCCAATCTGGGCGGCGCTCTGCGCCTCCTGCGGATTGAAGCTGATGGCCATGGCCAGTTCGCCATCATCAAGCAGCTGGCGGGTTTCGGCGGCGCTGGTGGGGAACAGTTTGCCCTTGCGCCAGAGTGCCGGATGCAGCTCATCGAGCCAGGCCCAGAGCGGGGCGGCCACGTTGGCAAAGTCGCGCTCGGTCGCCTCCCGATAGAGGGGGGCGGGGTCTGGCGTCAACTCCAGCAGGATCTGCTTGAGAAAACTGGAGCCATGGAACTGGGGCGGCTTGGGATAGGTGAAGCGGCCGGGATGGGCCTTGGCCCACGCCAGCAGGGCTGCTGCCGAGCTGGGCGCTCTGGCGACCTCTTCGGTGTCGACCATCAGATTGAGCTGGCCGATGCCCCAGGGGGCTTCCAGCCCTTCTACCGGCAGGGTGAAGTCCTCACTCACCGGCAGGGTGCTGTCTACTAGCGCCATGTTGGGTAGCTCGGCGGTAAAGGGAGCGCCGAGCAGCCCCTGCTCCTTGAGCGCCTTGAAGTTCTCGCCGTTGACCCAGAGCAGGTCGATGGGGCCGCCAGCTTGCTTGCCCGCCTGCTTGTTGGCCAGCAACTGGCTGACGCTCTGGGCGATGTCATCCACCTTCACCTGCACCAGTTTGACCTGATAGTTGCGTGCCAGCTCCTGCCCGGCCCACACCAGATAGGCGTTGATCTCCGGGCTGCCGCCCCAGGCGTTGAAGTAGACGGTCTGCCCCTTCGCCTCCTCAAGGGTCTGCTGCCAATGGTCATTAGGGGTGGCTAACAGCGGGCCGCTGGCCAGCAGTGGCAGGGTGCACAGCAGGGCACTTAGCCGCCGTTTGAGCTGTGAGTTGAGTTGTGAGAATGGCTTGAGCATAAACGTTTCTCTGGTTGTCAGGCGCCACGGCGCCAGCGGTGATAACGGGCCAGCAACGCCAGCACCCGGGTGGGTTGGTGGGCCCGTTTCCATTCACCCGCCACATATTTGTTCCCCTCCATCAGGGTGGGATAGGCGTGAATGGTGCCGAGGATCTTGCCAAGGCCGAGGCGGTGACGCATGGCGAGCACGAACTCGGCGATCCGCTCACCGGCGTGAGTGCCCACTATGGTGGCGCCAAGGATAGTATCCTTGCCCGGCACGGTCAGCACCTCGACAAAGCCGTGGCGCTCGCCATCGGCAATGGCGCGCTCCAGCTCGGCCAGCTCGAAGCGGGTCGCCTCGAAGGGAATCCCCTGCGCCTCGGCCTCCTTGCGATTGAGGCCGACCCGGGCAATCTCCGGCATGGTGTAGGTGGCCGCCGGAATGACCCGATAGTCGGCCCGAAAGCGCTTGAACTGGCCAAACAGGGCATTGACCGCCGCATACCAGGCCTGATGGGCGGCAAAGTGGGTGAACTGGTAAGGGCCCGCTACGTCTCCCACCGCCAGTATGCTGGGGAAGTTGGTGGCAAGAAAACCATCGACCGCTATGGTGCCGCGGGGGGCCAGCTCGACCCCCAACGCTTCGAGCCCGAAGCCGCTCACATTGGCGACCCGACCCAGTGCCAGCAGCAGTTGATCCCCTTCCACCACCTGTGTCTCATCGCCACGGTGCAGTTGCAGCCGGATGGGGAGAGCCCCCTCTGCTGCGGGCAGATAGTCGGCTCGTTCGGCGCGCCAGCCGGTGAGTAGCTGCACGCCATCTTGGCTCATTTGCCCGGCCAGGGCGTCGGCTACCTCTCTCTCTTCGCGGGGCAGCAGTTGCTCCGAGAGTTCCACCAAGGTCACGGGAATGCCGAGCAGGGCGAAGCTCTGGGCCAGCTCGCAGCCGATGGGGCCGCCGCCCAGCACCAGCAGGCGGCGCGGCGGGGTGCGTAGCTGCCAGAGGCTATCCGAGGTGAGGTAAGGCACCTGATCCAGCCCCGGCAGCTTGGGCACCAGCGGTCGGGCGCCGGTGGCGATGACGATATGGCGGCTGGCAAGGCGCTGGCCGTTAACCTCCACCTCCCAGGGAGAGACCAGCCGCGCCTCCCCTTCGATGCACTCCACTCCAAGCCCTTGATAGCGTTCGATGGAGTCGTGTGGCTCGACCTCCTTGATCACCTCAGCCACCCGCTCCATCACGGCGGCAAAATCGGCGCGGGAGTGGCTTGGGCTAAAGCCCAGCTCGTCGGCTTTACGCTGCTCTGCGGCAAAGCGGGCGCTTCGGATCAATGCCTTGGAGGGGACGCAGCCGCTGTTGAGGCAATCGCCCCCCATCTTGTGCTTCTCGATGAGCGCCACCTTGGCTTTCACCGCTGCGGCGATATAGCTGGTAACCAGCCCACCTGCACCGGCACCGATCACCAGCAGGTTGTAGTCGTAGCGAGCGGGTTTGCGGTAGGGGGTGAGCAGGCGCCGCTGGGCAAGGTGTGCGGTCAATTTCTTGACCAGCCATGGCATCAGCCCCAGCAGGGTCAGCGCGACCATCAGGCCGGGGGAGAGGATATTGCCGGTGCTGGTTAACTGGCCAAGCTCGCTGCCCGCCAGTACATAGACGAAGGTGCCAGGCAGCATGCCAAGCTGGCTGACCCAGTAGTAGGTGCTGACTCTGATGGGGGTGAGCCCCATCAGCAGATTGACCAGAAAGAAGGGGAAGATGGGGATGAGGCGCAGGCTCAGCAGATAGAAGGCCCCCTCCTTCGCCATGCCGGACTGAAAGGTGGCCAGCTTGTCGCCAAAGCGGACGGTGACCCAGTCGCGCAGCAGAAAACGGGCGCTGAGAAAGGCCAGGGTCGCGCCTATGGTGCTGGCAAAGGAGACCAGCAGCAGCCCCCAGGCGACGCCGAACACAGCGCTGCCACCCAGGGTGAGCAGGCTGGCGCCGGGCAGGGAGAGGGCGGTGCTCAGCACATAGATAAGCACGAACAGCAGGCTGGCCGAGACAAAGTGGCTGTCAACCCATTGCGCCACTGCCGCCTGCTGGGCCTGCAAGGCGTCCAGAGTGAGGTAACGGCCAAGATCGAGGGCAAAAAAGGCACCGATAAGGCTCCCCATCACCAGTGCAAGCAGCAGGCGGGTCCGGTTCATCAGGCGTCCTTGCTGTCTGGCTGGGCAGGGCGTTCCGGTTGCACCGGCAGCTGGCAGAAGCCCTGCGGCGCGATATCGAGGGCGGCGTTGAACTTGGCCGACATGTTCTGGAATGCGATAAGGCCGGTCAGCTCCACCATGGCGTCGTCGTCGAACCAGGGTTTGAGGCGGGCCGCCTGCTCATCGCTCACCCCATCGAGGCCAGTCATCGCTTCGGTATAGTCGAGCACTGCTTTCTCCCGCTCGTCAAACAAGGGGCTTTCGCGCCAGTTGGCCAGCGCCTCCACCTTCTCGCTGGAACCGGCTCTCTTTACCAGGGTCATGGCGTTGATGTCGACGCAAAAACGACACCAGTTGAGCTGGGAGACCCGCACCGTCACCAGTGAGCGCAGCACGGGATCGATGGGGGAGCGCTTGCGGTTGATGACCCCGTAGAGGGTGGCGACGGCGGCAAACAGGCGCGGCGAGCGACCCCAGCACTTGCCCGGAATAAGCACCTGACCATAGTTGCGCTTTTGCAGCCAGAAAAAGGGGCGGATAAACCAGGCATATTCCCGGTCGGGTTTGACCTCAACGCGCATCAGTTACCTTCTTGTTGTTTCACACTTACGGTTTCAAATTGGGTTTGTAGGCCTGACCAAGGCGCTCATTCAGGCGGATCAGGAAATCCTCGATCCGCGCCCGGTTGGTGCCCAGATCGCTTTGCCCCTGACGGGAGGCTGATCGCATATCGATGCGGGTCTCTTTGGGGCCGGCAAAGACCCGCAGCGCCACATCATCCTGAAAGCCGAACCAGCCGGTGGTAACCACCGCATCCAGACCGTCGGGGCTGGGTCGTACCTGCCAGCCCAGCTCCTGCATCAGTTCGCTGGCTTCAATCAGCACTTCGGCAGGAGAGGCCTTGGTAAAGAGAGGACCGGGTTTTGCCTCAACTGCTTTCAGCGGTGCGCTATTTATTGGCAGATCCTGCGCTGTTCTGAGCTCTGCCGCCCAGCGTAGCTGGGGGGGATTGTAGGGATCTGTGCTCACATCATTGATCAGCGGCATCCGCAGCGCCTGCAGCACAAAGGTCAGCGGCAGCAGTAGCGGCAAGGCGCCAAGGCCGCTGGCGTAGCGGTTGCGGCTCCAGGGCAGGCGTACCAGCAAGATCAGGGAAACAAGGGCTCCGATGAGACAGATCGCAAAACCGATCCACCAAGGCCAGAGATGAAGGCGGCTGCCGAGGGCGCCAGCGAGCGGGAGTAACCAGGCCAGCAGGGGCCACAAGCAAGAGCGGGGCATAGCACGGGATCCATCGTCGAATGTGGACAATGCCGAGAAGGATAAACTTAATTGCCTGATAACGTTAGTAAATTGATGAGAGTTTGGCGTGGTTTTGGTCAGTTTTGCGAGGGAGATGCAGAGGTCGGTGAAGCCCGCCTGACGGGAGCTTCACCGAGAAAATGGTCAGTTGCGATGACTTAGTTGCGATAGAGCACTTTGATCAGATGGAAGCCGAACTTGGTGCGCACCGGTCCCAGCACCTTGAGCAGTTCGCCCTTGAAGACGGCATCGTCAAAGGGCTTGACCATATCCCCTTTATTGAACTCCCCCAGATCGCCGCTGCGTTTTGCAGAAGCGCAGGTGGAGAAGCGCTTGGCCATCTGGCCGAAGTCGGCTCCCTTCTCGATCTTCTCCTTGATCTCCAGACACTGTTTTTCGGTCTTGACCAGAATGTGCTGGGCACAGGCTTTTTTCATCGGGGCGCTCCTGGGAGTAATGGCGAAGGTTGTTAACGCCAAGGGTGGTAGCAAATCGGGGCGCAAGAGTACCCCAATTTGCCACTGGCGTCAGCCATCACAGCCCGCCCTTTATCGGCCGTATTATTGGCGAGCGCGGGTGGCCAGCATGGCGCGTGGACGAGCTTGCCAGATGATCTCCAGCCCGAGCAGGGCGTAGAGGCTCCAGACAGCCAGCGGATTGAGCCATTCGCCCCCCAGTTGCAGGGTCATCAGAGCGCAACCTGCCAGCAACAAGGTGACCCCCGGCAGCCGCCAGTGGACGGGCAGGGGGGCCAGCATCGCCATCGCCAGCAAAATGCCGAGGCCAAACGGCAGGTTCAGGGCGGTAAAGGCCAGCGCCTGTTGGCCACTCATGCCGGTCAGCAGGGCCAGCAGGGCACTGCAACAGGCGAGAAAGGTGATGAACTCGAGACGATCGGCAATATAGTCAGCCATCTGTTCGCTACGTGCATGCATGATGTGTCTCCTTCAGTTGATGGTTCAAGTGTGAGGGAGGGACGTCTGCAAAGGCAGCGGGATAATTCGATTGCGCTGAACGAGCAATTCTTAATCACCCGCTACGGCGGGCTTTGGCGTGTGCCGGGCTGGTTAAACGGTGAGGGTGGGGCGATGCCGACAAACTCTGTCGTGGTGGGTTTCTGGTGGTAAAGAGAGGGGGAGAGGTGACAAATGGTGCCTGACGACGAAGGCAACCTTGTTCAGAGCGGGTCAGTTCGCTCCCATCGGGAAAGCGGGCGGTGTCATTGTCACCAAAATGTGTGATTTGTGGTCAACCTCTTAAAAGATATGGCGAATTTGCCAATGGCACCGCGCTGTCGCTGGCCGATGCCTATGTTAGGATAAGGTTCGCCATTTTTCTGGCGCGCATTTTTGTGTCACGGCCATGCACGGCATGGCGTGCTGCGCCGCATTCGGGGTTGGCCCGAAAGGGCGCTGGTTTCCTTCACCACAGATTCAGGAATATTGACCTTTGACAGGATGCATTTCATCCCTGCTGGCAGGGCGTTCACTGTCCGGCCCTGCGTTTCGCCGCGGCCTGCGGGTACTGGGGGTGGGCCTGTTGCTGTCGCTGCTGGCTTCGCCCGCGTTTGCCGCCAAGCTCACCTATCAGGTCAAGGGGTTGAAAGGGGAGAACAAGGATAACGTCGAAGCCTACCTCAATGCCCTGCCGGTCTATCAGGAGCGGCAATACCGTCCGGCCCGCGCCAAAATCACCGAGAGCGTGCAAAAGGCGCTGCAGGTTTATGGCTACTACCAGCCGAAAATCACCCTGAGCCGCGACAAGAAGACTCCGTCCAAAGTGGTGATTGAGGTGGACAAGGGGGAGCCGGTCATCGTCTCCCGCCTCGATATTCTGCTGGAGGGGGATGCGGGCAGCGACGAGCTTTACAGCGCCCTGCTGGACAAGTTGCCCCTCAAAGAGGGGGAGCCCCTCAACCACGCCAAATATGAATCCATCAAGGCGGATCTCGGCAGCCTCGGGCTGGCCCGCGGTTACTTTGATGCCAAGCTGAGCAAGAGTCAGGTCAAGGTGTTCCCGGACAAGGGGACGGCAGAGATCTTTATTCTGTTCGAATCGGGCCATCGCTACCGTTTTGGCGAGATCCGCTACGATGCCACCCCCGAAGCGCTTCACCTCATTCGCCCGCTTATCAACATCAAGAGCGGCGACCCCTATCTCGCCATCCGTCTGGCCGAGATGTCGCAGGATGTCTCCTCCACCAAGCTGTTCCGTCAGGTCGATATCAAGCCGGTATTGAGCGAGGCGAGCAACTATCGGGTGCCCATCGCGGTGACGCTGGATAACCGGGTCGATCACGAAATCGAGACCGGTATCGGTTACGCCACCGACGTAGGGCCGCGGATGAGTGCCACCTGGGAGAAGCCCTGGGTCAACCGCTACGGCCACCGTCTGTTTGCCACCGCCAAGGTGTCGGCGCCGGAGGCCGAGCTCAGCTTCGACTACCAGATCCCGGTGGGTAACCCGCTGCGGGACTACTACTCCATCCAGACCGGCTACCAGTACAAGGACAACAACGATACCCGCTCCGATCTCACCACTATCGGTGTACACCGCTGGACGCGACGGCCGGAGAGCTGGGATCGGGACGTCTTTATCCGGCTGGAGAACGAGATCTATACCCAGGGTGCCGACGAGGGGAACAGCTTGCTGCTGATCCCCGGGGTCTCCTGGTCCCGACTGCGGGTGCGCGGCACTCTGGTGCCCGATTGGGGGGATCGCCAGCAGCTGACGCTGGAGTTCTCCGACCCCAGATGGGGCTCCGACATCAGCTTTATGCGGGTGTGGGGGCGCAGCAAGTGGCTGCGAACTCTTGGTGATAACCACAGATTCCTGATGCGGGCAGAGCAGGGGGCCATCATAGGTGACAGCTTCTCGCTGGTGCCGCCGTCCTTGCGCTTCTTTACCGGTGGCGATCAGACGGTGCGCGGCTTTGGTTACGAGAGCATCTCCCCCACCGGGCCGGATGGCAAGCTGACCGGTGGCCGCTACACCAGCGTGGCCAGTCTGGAATACAACTACCGCTTCAGCGAGAAGTGGCTGGGGGCCATGTTTGTGGATGGCGGCACCTCCACCACCGATTACAGCGAACCCTGGAAAATAGGTACTGGCGTCGGTGTGCGCTGGGTCACCCCCATCGGTCAGGTCAGGCTGGATCTGGCGGTCGGGGTATCGGAGGAGGACAAGCCCTTGCGGCTGCATTTCGCATTGGGGCCTGAATTATGATGTTGTCTAAACGCTTTTTTCTTTGGCCGCTGCGGCTGTATCTTGCGCGGGGGTCTGCATTGTGATCTGGCTAAAACGTATTTTTCTCTGGCTGATGGGGCTGGTGTTCCTGCTGCTCATCGGCGTCAGCCTGCTGGGCTTTACCCATCAGGGCAACAAGTGGTTGTGGCAACAGGCCAAGGGAGCGCTTCCTTCTCTTAAGGGGGAGCTGGTGGCCGGTCAGCTTGGCTATGGCTGGACTCTGGAAGGGGCGGGTTGGCAGGATGAGCTGGTGGATGTCACTGTGGATCGCGCCGTGCTCGACTGGGATCTCGGCAAGTTGCTGCAGGGCAAACTCTGGATCAAATCGCTTGAAGTGACTCATCCGGTGGTGAAGGTGGCTGACTCGGAGCCTGCACCGGAAGAGCCTTCCGAACCCTTTGTCTGGCGCCCGCTGCCACTCAAAATTCAGGTCGACAGCCTCAAGGTAGCCGATCTCGATCTGGCGGTGCCCGGTGTGGCTGTGACCCTGGGGTCCCTCGATATCGGCGCCACCCTCAATCGCAAGGGGCTGATTGTACGCGGCCCGGTGCTCGATAACCTGAAGGTGACGCTGGATGATGCGGCACCCGCCAGCGCAGCCAAATCTGCCAAGCAGCCGGCCGCTAACGAGAAGCAAGCCGGTGCTGCGGTGGCGCGCAACGACAAGGCCAGCGCCAAGACCCCCAAACAGGGCAAAGGGGCGCCAGCTGCAAATACGGCAAAGGCAGCCCCCATTCTCCTGCCCGCCATTCACCTTCCTTTCCCCATCCAGCTGGAAGGGGTCAGCGCGACCCGGGTGCAATATAAGCAGGGCGAGCTGATTGAAGGGCTCGACAAGCTGCTGCTGTCGGCCACTGCTGCCGACGATCGCATCGAGGTGCGCGAGCTCTCGCTGCGCCACGCCATGGCCGATCTGGCGCTCAAAGGACACATCCAGCTCAGTGATGACTACCCGCTGGCGGTGACCCTGGATGCCAAGGCCCGCAAGGGACTGCTGGATGGCGAGCTGCAAGGGGAGCAGGCCACGCTGGCGCTGAGCGGTTCGGTCGGCAAGCTGGGGTTGGCGTTGTCGGCAAAGGGACCGATTGCAGCCAATCTCAAGGGCTCGCTGGCCGCCCTCGACCCGGATCTGCCCTTTGATCTGGCCCTCGACTGGAAGAGCCTCGGTTGGCCTCTTCACAAGCCAGCCAAAGATGAGCCGAGCTATCGGCTGGACAAGGGGAGCCTGACTGCCAAGGGCAAGCTCTCCGGCTACCAGTTTGCCCTCAATACCTCCGGCAAGGGGACCGATGTCCCCCCCTTCAAGCTTGCGCTGGACGGCAAGGGGGATCTGGAGCGGCTCAGCAAGATCGCCTTGCAGCTCAATGCCCTCAAGGGTGAGCTGAAGCTTGATGGCAAGCTCGCCTGGAACAAGGGGATCGAGTGGCAGGGGACCACCCTGTTCAAGGGGATCAATCCGGCCGAGCTGCTGCCCGAGCTGAAAGGGACGCTGGCCGGTGAGCTGGAGAGCCGTTTCGTGATGAACGAGGCGGGTCACTGGGAGCTGAAACTGCCCAAGCTCAAGGTGGATGGCAAACTCAACCAGTACCCGCTGGCCCTCAAGGGGGAGCTCAGCGGCAACGACAAGATGGAGTGGCAGATCCCGGCGATCTCGCTGCAAAGTGGCCCCAACCAGTTGCAGGCCAAGGGCAGTATCAGCAGCGCCCAGTGGAAGCTCGATGCCAACCTGCAGGCTCCCCAGCTGGGGGGCATCTATCCCGGCCTGAAAGGGGATATCAAGGGGCAGGTGAAGGTCAGTGGCAATCAGCAGACGCCAAAAATCGATGCGGATCTCGCCTCCGAGCGGCTCTACTATGCCGGCACCGACCTGAAGGGTATTAGCCTCAAGGGCAATGCGGTGATCGGCGCCAAACCGGCCGGTGAGCTCGCGTTGTTGGTGGCGCAGTTGAAACAGGGCGAAACCAAGCTCAGCCAGCTGGCCCTGAACCTCAGCGGCGATATCAGTCAGCATCTGTTGACCCTGACCATGAAGGGTGACCCTGTTGCGGCCAACCTCAAACTGGGTGGCGGCGTGCGCGGGGATCACTGGCGCGGGGCGCTCTCCGAGTTGCGGCTGAAAACCCCGCTGCGCCGTTGGGACTTGAGCTCCCCCTGGGCGCTGGATCTCGATCTGCCGCGTCAGCGGCTGGCGATGGGGGATCTCTGCCTCGGCTCCCAAGGGGCCAGCCTCTGCGTCAAGGGGAGTCAGGTCTCCGCTGCCCAGGGTACCCTGGAGTTTGCCCTGAGCGAGTTTGATCTCAAGCGGCTGCGCCCCTGGTTGCCGGACAACTTCCGCTGGCAGGCGATGCTCTCGGCCGATGGGCGTGCCAGCTGGCGTGGCAATCAGCCGACCCTGCATGCGGTGGTGCGCACCACGCCGGGCACTTTTGTGGCAGATGGCCTCAAGACCGACTATCAGCAGCTGGCTCTGGCCCTGGATTTCGAGCGGCAGCAGGCGGCCATTCGCCTCGATTTTGCCTCCAAGCAGATCGGCAATATCGATACCGATCTGCTGATCAAGGAGCCTGCCGGTCGCGGTCTGCTCGGCGGTCAGCTCAAGTTTGACGATCTCAAGCTCAATACCTTCGCGCCGCTCATCCCTGAGGTGCGCTCCCTGCAAGGGATCATCTCCGCCGATGCCCGTTTCGACGGCACGCTTGCGGCGCCCCTGCTGTTTGGTCAGCTCAACCTGCGTGACGGTGAAGTGCAGACCCACTCCGATATGGTGACCCTGACCAAGCTGGTGACCCGCCTCAAGATCGAGGGCAACCGCGCCGAGCTCGATGGCTCCATGCTAGTGGGCAAGGGGCCGCTGGCGTTGGGCGGCTGGCTCAGCTGGGCCAAGATGCCGGTCAGCGGCAGCCTCACCATTCAGGGCAAGGATCTGGAGGCGCAATATCCGGGCATGGGCCGGGTCAGAGTCTCGCCCGATATCGCGGTGTCGCTGGGGGAGGAGACCCGGATTACCGGTCAGGTGGATATTCCCTGGGCACGTATTCTGGTCAAGAGCCTGCCGGATTCGGCGGTGGCGGTCTCCGACGATGTGACTGTGGTCTATGACGATCTGCCCCCGGCTCCCAAGCAGGCCAGCCTGCCGCTGGCGATGAAGGTGGCGATCCGCCTTGGCAACGATGTGAAGCTTGATGCCATGGGGCTGAAGACCGATGTTTCGGGCGGCCTCAATATCCGTCAGGATCCCGAGAAGCCGCTGGCAGGTAACGGCCAGCTGGTGCTGACCAACGGCCGCTTCAAGGCTTACGGTCAGAACCTCATCATCAAGGAGGGGCGTATCCTCTTCTCCGGTCCGCTGGATCGGCCCTTCCTCAACATCGAGGCCAACCGGGATCCCGATACCATCGAGGGTCAGGTGACGGTCGGGGTGCGGGTGACTGGCCCTGCCAGCAAGCCGGAGATCACTGTCTACTCCGAGCCGCAGATGGCGCAGTCGGAACAGCTCTCCTATCTGCTGCGCGGCAAAGGGTTGCAGACTGGCGGTGAGGATGGCGGTTTCAACGGTCTGCTGGTGGCCGGTGCGGTGAGTCAGGCCAACGGCGTGGTGTCGAGCATCGGCGAGTCGCTCGGGATGAGCGATGTCTCCCTCGATACCGCGGGCAGTGGTGACAACACCCAGGTGACGCTGTCTGCCTATCTGCTGCCGGGTTTGCAGTTCCAGTACGGGGTTGGGGTTTTCAGCCCCATCGCCGAATTCAAGCTGCGCTACGAGGTATTGCCACGGCTCTATCTGCAGGCGATGAGCGGGGTGGCTCAAGCAGTCGATATCTTCTATCGCTTTACCCTGTAACGCGTCACTCTGTAACAAGGCAGAGATGAGAGTAAACGGGAGGCGCAGGCCTCCCGTTTTTTATTGCGCAATCGACCGCGGGCAAGCCGTGATAAAGGTTGGCAGTGCAGAGGGAGAATGGATTGCGATGGGCCAAAAATGCGAAAACCCGGCGCTAGGCCGGGCTTTCTGAATGATGGTGGAGGGAGAAGGATTCGAACCTTCGAAGGCAGAGCCGTCAGATTTACAGTCTGATCCCTTTGGCCGCTCGGGAACCCCTCCACGGGGTAT
>NZ_JBFOCT010000002.1:0-2845 GCF_040907925.1 Aeromonas sp. s12
GTGCCGGTTTCACCGACACTTCTTGGGGTTGTATGGTTAAGTGACTAAGCGTACATGGTGGATGCCTTGGCAGTCAGAGGCGATGAAGGACGTACTAACCTGCGATAAGCTGTGAGAAGTCGGTAAGAGACGCTATTACTCACAGATTTCCGAATGGGGAAACCCACCCAAGATAACTTGGGTATCTGTTACTGAATACATAGGTAACAGAGGCGAACCGGGAGAACTGAAACATCTAAGTACCCCGAGGAAAAGAAATCAACCGAGATTCCCTCAGTAGCGGCGAGCGAACGGGGATTAGCCCTTAAGCATCTTGGAAGTTAGTGGAACGGTCCTGGAAAGGCCGGCGATACAGGGTGATAGCCCCGTACACGAAAACAACCTTGATGTGAAATCGAGTAGGGCGGGACACGTGACATCCTGTCTGAATATGGGGGGACCATCCTCCAAGGCTAAATACTCCTGACTGACCGATAGTGAACCAGTACCGTGAGGGAAAGGCGAAAAGAACCCCTGTGAGGGGAGTGAAATAGAACCTGAAACCGTGTACGTACAAGCAGTGGGAGCCCTTCGGGGTGACTGCGTACCTTTTGTATAATGGGTCAGCGACTTACATTTTGTAGCGAGGTTAACCGTATAGGGGAGCCGTAGGGAAACCGAGTCTTAACTGGGCGTCTAGTTGCAAGGTGTAGACCCGAAACCGGGTGATCTAGCCATGGGCAGGTTGAAGGTTGAGTAACATCAACTGGAGGACCGAACCCACTAACGTTGCAAAGTTAGGGGATGACCTGTGGCTGGGGGTGAAAGGCCAATCAAACTCGGAGATAGCTGGTTCTCCCCGAAAGCTATTTAGGTAGCGCCTCGGACGAATACTACTGGGGGTAGAGCACTGTTTGGGCTAGGGGGTCATCCCGACTTACCAACCCCATGCAAACTCCGAATACCAGTAAGTAATATCCGGGAGACACACGGCGGGTGCTAACGTCCGTCGTGAAGAGGGAAACAACCCAGACCGCCGGCTAAGGTCCCAAAGTTCTGGTTAAGTGGGAAACGATGTGGGAAGGCTCAGACAGCTAGGATGTTGGCTTAGAAGCAGCCATCATTTAAAGAAAGCGTAATAGCTCACTAGTCGAGTCGGCCTGCGCGGAAGATGTAACGGGGCTCAAACCAGGCACCGAAGCCGCGGATTCACACTTATGTGTGAGTGGTAGGGGAGCGTTCTGTAAGTCTGCGAAGGTGTATCGAGAGGTATGCTGGAGATATCAGAAGTGCGAATGCTGACGTAAGTAACGATAAAGGGGGTGAAAAGCCTCCTCGCCGGAAGACCAAGGGTTCCTGTCCAACGTTAATCGGGGCAGGGTGAGTCGACCCCTAAGGTGAGGCCGAAAGGCGTAATCGATGGGAAGCAGGTTAATATTCCTGCACGACTTGTAATTGCGATGGGGGGACGGAGAAGGCTAGGTGGGCCAGGCGACGGTTGTCCTGGTGAAAGTGCGTAGGTGGTGTTTCTAGGCAAATCCGGAGACACAACACTGAGACACGAGACGAACACACTACGGTGTGGAAGCCATTGATGCCCTGCTTCCAGGAAAAGCCTCTAAGCTTCAGATTACAAGTCATCGTACCCCAAACCGACACAGGTGGTCGGGTAGAGAATACCAAGGCGCTTGAGAGAACTCGGGTGAAGGAACTAGGCAAAATAGAACCGTAACTTCGGGAGAAGGTTCGCTCCTGACAGTGAAGTCCCTTGCGGATGGAGCAGTTGGGAGTCGCAGTGACCAGATGGCTGGGACTGTTTATCAAAAACACAGCACTCTGCAAACACGAAAGTGGACGTATAGGGTGTGACACCTGCCCGGTGCCGGAAGGTTAATTGATGGGGTTAGCGCAAGCGAAGCTCTTGATCGAAGCCCCGGTAAACGGCGGCCGTAACTATAACGGTCCTAAGGTAGCGAAATTCCTTGTCGGGTAAGTTCCGACCTGCACGAATGGTGTAACCATGGCCATGCTGTCTCCACCCGAGACTCAGTGAAATCGAATTCGCCGTGAAGATGCGGTGTACCCGCGGCTAGACGGAAAGACCCCGTGAACCTTTACTACAGCTTGGCACTGAACATTGAACCTACATGTGTAGGATAGGTGGGAGGCTTTGAAGGCGTGACGCCAGTTGCGCTGGAGCCGTCCTTGAAATACCACCCTTGTATGTTTGATGTTCTAACGCAGGGCCCTGAATCGGGCTCGCGGACAGTGCCTGGTGGGTAGTTTGACTGGGGCGGTCTCCTCCCAAAGAGTAACGGAGGAGCACGAAGGTTGGCTAATCCTGGTCGGACATCAGGAGGTTAGTGCAATGGCATAAGCCAGCTTAACTGCGAGACGGACAGGTCGAGCAGGTACGAAAGTAGGTCATAGTGATCCGGTGGTTCTGAATGGAAGGGCCATCGCTCAACGGATAAAAGGTACTCCGGGGATAACAGGCTGATACCGCCCAAGAGTTCATATCGACGGCGGTGTTTGGCACCTCGATGTCGGCTCATCACATCCTGGGGCTGAAGTCGGTCCCAAGGGTATGGCTGTTCGCCATTTAAAGTGGTACGCGAGCTGGGTTCAGAACGTCGTGAGACAGTTCGGTCCCTATCTGCCGTGGGCGTTGGATGATTGAAGGGAGTTGCTCCTAGTACGAGAGGACCGGAGTGAACGAACCTCTGGTGTTCGGGTTGTCACGCCAGTGGCACTGCCCGGTAGCTAAGTTCGGAATCGATAACCGCTGAAAGCATCTAAGCGGGAAGCGAGCCCTGAGATGAGTCATCCCTGACCCCTTGAGGGTCCTAAAGGGCCGTTGGAGACC
>NZ_JBFOCT010000020.1:0-6756 GCF_040907925.1 Aeromonas sp. s12
CGCGAATTCAACTTCGAAGTGCGACACTCGCCTATGCCGCCTGACGGTACTCTTCGAATACCTTGACAGGCTGCCTGAATCCGAGACATTTCCGAGGTCGTAGGTTGAGCCACTGCTCCGCTCTCCTGACATCCTCGTCCGTGACCTCTCTCAGGTCTGTTCCCTTTGGGATAAACTGCCTCAACAGCCCATTGCTGTTCTCGTTCAGACCGCGCTCCCACGAAGAGTAAGGGTGCGCAAAGTAAGTCTCGGCACCCAGCGCTTCCTCTATCGCCTTGTGTTCGGCAAACTCGCCGCCGTTGTCAAAGGTGATGGTATGCACCTGCTCGATGTAGGGAGTTAACATCTCGATTATCGCATCCCGCACCACCCCAGCCTGTTTGCTCGCGACCCGCTTGACCAGATAGAGCCGGCTCTTGCGCTCCACCAGGGTGACCAGTGCACCTGTGCCTTGCTTGCCCAGCACCGTGTCCGCCTCCCAATCACCGAGCCGCTCCCGGCTATCGACGATAGCCGGCCGTTCATCAATAGAGCGGGCTTCCTTGATGGGAGAACGCAGGCTGCTCGCCCCCTTGCGGTAGCGCTTGTGGCCCTGGCGCAGATGGCGGTACAACTGGCCACCCCGGGCTTTGTCGGCGGCCACATGGCGGTATATCCACTCGTGACTCACCATGAGGCCTATCTGCTTGCCCACCGCGCTTATCTGCTCCGGGCTCCACCACCAGGCGAGTGTCAGCTCGACAAACTGGATGACATCGGCAGATAGCCGAGATTTGGCCGCACTGGCCCGTCGGTGGGTGGCGTGCTGATGCGCATTGTCTGGCTGGTAGCCCTGCGGCCCGGCGTTACGACGCAGCTCCCGGTAGAGGGTGGAGCGATGAACGCCAATGGCGCGTGCGGTGGCAAGGATGGACATCCCCTGTGCGCGAAGCACCGATAACTGGTATCGTTGCCCCTCGGTCAACTGCTGATAGCTCATGGTGATACTGCTTTTACTTTGGCGAGCAGAAGGGTACCACCAATCAGCAGTTGGCCACCTCTCGCCATTCATCCATGAGTGTCGCACTTATTATCTGAATTCCCGCCTAGTCTTGTTGTTACGCTTTGTAGATCGTCGAGGCATTAACCTTGAGCAGCGGTTTTTGAACAAAGACTTCTTTAAGCCACATGAGCTGGACGATCTGCGCGATTTTGCTCAGTGCAAGCAAGGAAAGAAGCCATTGATGGTGCCCTCTAAACCTTGGTTGGAAGATGCAACGATCAATACCGTTGATAACGGGACACAGCATTCTCGGCTGACAACCTTTGCCAACTACTTACGCTGGTATGCGATGCATATCTTAAAGACGCCAGAATTGGAAGTTGTTGAACAGATCAATGCCATGGCGGAGCAGACAAAGATGCGGCGACCGTCTAAAAAGGGCAGAAACAGTGATTTGCAAGACAGGTCATTGAGTGATGTTCAATTGGATGCACTATTTGAACTCATCCAGCCTGGATCAGAGTCAAACCCTTTCTCAATAGATGTCCAGCGTCGCAATCGACTGATGATCTTGCTTCTGTTTTATCTTGGTATTCGAGGTGGTGAATTGTTAAACATCAGAATACAGGATATCGATTTTAGCACGAACAGGATCCGTGTCGTGAGGCGAGCAGATGAACGAGCGGATTCGAGAACCAATGAGCCTAATGCTAAAACTAGAGAGCGGCTATTACCGTTGGCTGAATCCTTAGTTCAAGAACTGCATCGTTATATCACCCAAGATCGTCGTAATGTCCGAAATGCGAAGAAAAATGACTACCTGTTCGTGACTTACAAGCGTGGGCCAACTGTGGGAAACCCTATCTCCAAGGGGGGGTATCACAAAATATTTACCGTGGTCAGGGCCGTTTCGCCGCAATTGTATGCAGCAACAGGGCACTCGCTCCGTCACACATGGAATCGCAAGTTTTCAGAGCGAATGGATGCCATGGATGAGCAAGTCAGCGAGGAACGCCAAGAGCAAGTCCGCTCGTACTTAATGGGTTGGAGGGCGGGCTCAGGAACCGCAGCGACTTACAACAAGCGTTTCATTCAGCAAAAAGGGTTTGAGGCCGCTTTGGCATTACAAAAAGCTAACGGTACTCGCTTGCCTGAGGACTTGAAGAATGATGACGAATAGCATCTTACCAGCATTAGATCCCGAGCGAATCTCGGCAAGGGCGAACGGATACTATTTTATGCTGCATGATCAAAAATGGCGGCTAGATAAAAACACCTCTATTCCGGTTGGAGTGCTACATGGACTTCTGGAACCAGAGTCTCTGAAGGGGGCTCTTTATACACTGTCATTTTATGCAAGGAACATGTCTGCTGCTCACGTACATAGTAGTTTCTGGTGTTTCTTAGCAATGATTCGTGCAACTAAAGCTACTCGTATTGACGATGTCATGTTGATTGGATACAGGTCTTCTTTGGATGCGGCTCATGAATATCGGTTAGGTGTTGTTCGCACCTTCCTGCGACAGTGGCACAAGCTGGGTTATTCCGGTGTTAGCAAGAACGTGGTGTGTTTACTTGATGGATGGAGGCTAAAAGGGGTGCGTAAGGGGGATGCGGTTAAGCGATTGGATCCTCTAGAGGGGCCGTTGACGGATAATGAACTTCAAGCGTTCAACGAGGCGGTTGTACGAGCTTATGAAAAGAGCTTAATTACCATTGCTCAGTTGGCTATGGCTCTTAGCGTCAGTCATACGGGGCGTCGCTCAATCCAGATCTCGCAGCTGCGCGTGGTTGATATTCTCTGCGGAGAAAATGAAAAGGGTGAACCCTTCTATGTATTGAATGTGCCGCGAGCCAAGCAACGTAATAGCTTTTTTCGCGAACGCTTCAAGCCCTATGCGATGACTCTCGAACTATGGGCAGTCCTGAGTGCTCAGGCAAAGAATGCTGTTGCTCTGGTTGAGAATCGTCTCGGGATTGAATTGCAGGAAGCTGACCGGCAGCAGATCCCTCTGTTTCCTGATCTTGATGTGCTAGCGACCATCCAATCCCCTTATGAATTCCGTCAACTGATTGCCACTGACAAACTCCATATCGCCGCTTCAGTGATAACTAAAACATTCCACTTAATCGTAGAAGAATCAGATATCCGGTCAGAACGTACTGGTGATCTATTGAATATCAATGCTCGCCGTTTTCGTTATACCACGGGCACACGGGCTGCCCGTGAGGGTTTTGGCGAGTTGGTAATAGCGGAACTGCTTGACCATTCCGATACTCAAAACGCAGGTGTTTACGTCAAAAATATCCCCGAGCATGTGAAAAAGCTGGATGAGGCGATTGGGCTTCAATTGGCGCCATACGCTCAGGCATTTGTCGGGGTACTTGTCGATTCAGAGAGGGATGCTCAGCGAGGGAACGATCCTACCAGCCGTATTCGGACCGAGATGGGTCAGGGTGTTGGTACTTGTGGCGAACATGGCTTTTGTGGCGCGAATGTCCCGATTCCTTGCTACACTTGCATGCATTTTCAGCCATGGCTGGATGGCCCACATAAAGATGTCTATCAGGGCTTGCTTAATGAGCGTGAACGGGTGAAAGAGATAACTGGCGACATCCAGATTGCTGCTGTGCTTGATCGTAGCATCATCGCGGTGGCAGACGTGATCATGCGTTGTGCTTCTCGTCGTGAAGAGCTTAGCCAACAGGGATTAATTACCAATGGCTGAGACTTTCCAGTTCAAGCCAAAGGCTACGCTGACAGCAACAGATAATCTTGAAGCATTCATAGCCAAGTGCCGACATCAACTGACCGTATTTGGTTCTGACCTCAAGTGGGAAGATCCTGTTTGGCCAAACATAACTGTGTTTTCCAAGTTGGGCATCACTACTCGCAAACCTAAACCTCAAGAGGTACAAGACCCAGCGTTCATTGATTTCGCCAAAGCCTATTTCCGTTACCAGCAGGGGCATCGTCTCACGGGGACAAAGAATGAAAGTAAGGCGCTCCGAGCGGTTGAGGCTGCATTGCTTCAAGTAACTGGGAGCGCAAATATTGAGGGCCTGTCGATTTCCGTGCTTGATGAAGCCGCTGAATTAGCAAGGCAGCACTACTCAGATGGCTCAGCATATCAATGCGGTCGAGAGATTGAGCGGCTGGCTAAGTTTGTAGTCGAACACCAGCTTGTATCAAGTGCAGTGCACAATTGGGTCAATCCAATTAAGCGTGCTGACGACAAGAATAAAACAGGTAGAGAGGCGAAGAAAAATAGGGAAAAGAAACTTCCAAGTGATATTGCCCTCAATGCGTTGGCAGAAATTTTTGCCAACGACCCAATTCATGAGCGAGACATATTCACAACATCGGTATTTGCCATGCTGATGTCAGCACCGTCACGCATTTCGGAGGTGTTAGCACTGCCTGCGGATTGCGAGGTATTTGAAACGGATCGTGAAGGGATAGAACGCTACGGCTGGCGTTTTTTTGCGGGGAAAGGCTATGAAGGCGACATCAAATGGATTCCAACCGTGATGGTCGGCGTCGCTAAAACCGCCGTCGCCAGAGCTAAAATGCTATCTGAAAATGCCCGACAACTGGCCAAGGGGATAGAGAAACACCCGGATAAATTTTACCGCCATGCTAACTGCCCTGATGTCGCTGATGATGAGCTGTTGACTATGGAGCAGGCCTGTATGGCACTCGGCCTTGTCTGTGAATCCAGAAAGCAATGCCATACCTCTCTTTATAGTCGAGGGTTAGCCCCAAAAAATGGTGTGCATACGCTAAATAGCCTGTGGCAACACACTATGGCGCGTTTGCCAGAAGGCTTCCCGTGGTTTGATAAAGAGAGGGGGATTAGGTACAGCGACGCCTTGTTTGCACTGAATGCAAATCAGTTCCACGGATATCGGGGATGCCTTCCGGTTGAATTACATAAGCCAACCAATAACTTCTTCAACCATGATCTGGCTCCTCGTGAGGCTCTGGATGGAAAACATGCCAGTATCTTTGATCGCCATGGTTACCGTACTGAAAACGGAGAACGGGTCAAATTGACCTCGCATCAGGCTCGACACCTGCTCAACACCATTGCCCAGCGTGGTGGACTGTCAAACCTGGAAATTGCCAAGTGGTCAGGGCGGGCTGATGTGAAACAAAATCGAACCTACAACCACATGACCGAATACGAACTGGTTGGCATGGCCGAACGCCTAGACCCCACAAAAGCGCTATTTGGGCCTGTTGGCGAGGTGGCAAAGCATCTGCCCGTGACTATGCAGGAGTTCAATACATTAGAGCATGCCGCAGTCCATGTGACGGAGTATGGCTACTGTGTGCATGATTACACCATGAGTCCCTGCGAGAAGTTCCGAGATTGCGTCAATTGTACTGAGCAAGTTTGTATCAAAGGCGATGATACAGAAAAGTTGGATCGAATTAAGAAACGTCTGGAGAAGTCGGAGCGACTGTTTTTTCTCGCTGATGCGGCAGTTGAAAGCGGCGAGATGGGTGCTGATCGCTGGTATCAGTACCACAAGAAAACCGTCACCCGGCTTCGGGAGCTAGTAGCTATTTTAGAGAATCCAGACATTGAAAATGGTGCCCAGATTAAGCTCCGTGGCAATGATTTCAGCCAGCTTCGCCGTGTTGCTGAAAAAAAGTCTATTGAGGCCATTGAGAAAAAAGGCAAAGAAAGCGAAGAAGCTGTGATGTTAGATGATTTGAAAACCTTGTTAGGGGGAGGCCTTGGCTAAGCATCTAGACAATAGAGACATTCATGCCATCGTGAATCTAATTCGAGGATGGCAGGAACCAAAACTCTCCTGGTCGGCAATCTGTGAGGCGGCAGAGCCATTGGTCGGAAAGTTGCCGTCAAGACAGTCCCTTAATGCGCATGAGGCAATAGTGACTGCCTATCAAACAAAGAAAGAGGCGCTTAAAGGCCGTGGCCCCAAAAATCCGCGTCCAGCTAGTTTGAACATCGCAGCTGCAAGGATTGTGAATCTTGAAAGTGAAATCGAGGAGCTTAAAGAGGAGAACCGGAGATACAAACAGCAGTTTGTGATCTGGCAATACAATGCATACAAGCATGGGATGAAAGAACATCAACTCAATGCACCGTTGACAACTATTGACCGTGAGCGTTCTGACGGTGAGAGGCGATAACATAGTATGGTGACGGGGCGGCGATGAATAGCAACTAAATAACTGATCCCAATAGTGCTACACCTTCGCTGTGCCATAGCCATTCCCCGGGAAAGGAGACACGGTATCCATGAAGTGTTTCACTCGGGCCAGCAGGTTTGCCATCCCTCTGCATTGATGATTGCGCGTGATGGTTTCATGTAACTTGTGCCACAGCCGTTCGATGTGATTAACCCAAGGACTGTAAACTGGCTGGAATACCAGGCAGAACTTGGGATTCTTCTTCAACCATCGCTCGGTCTGTTTGCTTTTGTGAATGATGTAGTTATCGAGGATCAACGTGATGGTTTTGGCTCGTCGGTAGTGGTGGCGCAGCTTTTCCAGCATGGCAATAAACAGCGATGAGTTTTTCTTGATCCCGCTGACGTAAAGTACCCTTCCGTTGCCTGCGTGGAGAACGCCTGCCAGATAATGCTTGGCATTCTGCCCCGGTGTGACAACCCGCTTTTGCTGCGCTCTGAACATCCAGTCGGCTCCTAATTTGGGATTGAGGTCTATATCGACTTCATCCTCATAAAACACCGGATTATCGGCATCACAGCGGGCCAGCGCGGCGTCGATATTCGCC
>NZ_JBFOCT010000021.1:0-57163 GCF_040907925.1 Aeromonas sp. s12
CGCGAATTCAACTTCGAAGTGCGACACTCGCCTATGCCGCCTGACGGTACTCTTCGAATACCTTGACAGGCTGCCTGAATCCGAGACATTTCCGAGGTCGTAGGTTGAGCCACTGCTCCGCTCTCCTGACATCCTCGTCCGTGACCTCTCTCAGGTCTGTTCCCTTTGGGATAAACTGCCTCAACAGCCCATTGCTGTTCTCGTTCAGACCGCGCTCCCACGAAGAGTAAGGGTGCGCAAAGTAAGTCTCGGCACCCAGCGCTTCCTCTATCGCCTTGTGTTCGGCAAACTCGCCGCCGTTGTCAAAGGTGATGGTATGCACCTGCTCGATGTAGGGAGTTAACATCTCGATTATCGCATCCCGCACCACCCCAGCCTGTTTGCTCGCGACCCGCTTGACCAGATAGAGCCGGCTCTTGCGCTCCACCAGGGTGACCAGTGCACCTGTGCCTTGCTTGCCCAGCACCGTGTCCGCCTCCCAATCACCGAGCCGCTCCCGGCTATCGACGATAGCCGGCCGTTCATCAATAGAGCGGGCTTCCTTGATGGGAGAACGCAGGCTGCTCGCCCCCTTGCGGTAGCGCTTGTGGCCCTGGCGCAGATGGCGGTACAACTGGCCACCCCGGGCTTTGTCGGCGGCCACATGGCGGTATATCCACTCGTGACTCACCATGAGGCCTATCTGCTTGCCCACCGCGCTTATCTGCTCCGGGCTCCACCACCAGGCGAGTGTCAGCTCGACAAACTGGATGACATCGGCAGATAGCCGAGATTTGGCCGCACTGGCCCGTCGGTGGGTGGCGTGCTGATGCGCATTGTCTGGCTGGTAGCCCTGCGGCCCGGCGTTACGACGCAGCTCCCGGTAGAGGGTGGAGCGATGAACGCCAATGGCGCGTGCGGTGGCAAGGATGGACATCCCCTGTGCGCGAAGCACCGATAACTGGTATCGTTGCCCCTCGGTCAACTGCTGATAGCTCATGGTGATACTGCTTTTACTTTGGCGAGCAGAAGGGTACCACCAATCAGCAGTTGGCCACCTCTCGCCATTCATCCATGAGTGTCGCACTTATTATCTGAATTCCCGCCTCGATAGGCTTTTCCTGTTCGTGATGCGCTGGAACTCAGTTTTATCAAGTTTCTCCAACGCTGCCCACATCTCTCTCCGGCAGCATCTCGATCCAGCTGTGCGCCCCGGCATGGCCTTGTGCCCGGTAGACTTCACCGCAGAGCTCAACCAGCATCGGCCAGTCCGGATCGTCTTCTGGTACCGCGTACTCATCCGGCTGGTCCTGTTCTGCTGGCCGTATGTCCTCTGGCAGCCAATCCGGCTCGCTTGGGAGCGTTCGGCTCGACTGTACTTGGCCGTTCTCCCGCCAGAGGGTGAAACCGTCCACCGTTACGTTAGAACCAGCCCGCAATCGGTCGATAGAGAAGGGCGATAACCCCCATTGTTCCCTCATGATCTGGTCTGTGAAGGCATCAGGATCCGGTAGCGTACAGTTATTGTCAGAGCTCCAAGGTGCCGGGCTGTCGCCCGTCTTAACCCCAACCCCCCTCGCTGCAGCCTCGGCGGCTTTTCTGGCTTCATGGGTGCCGGCGGGCACAACTTCCCACCCTTGCAGGCGGGTTTTGATGCCCAGGCGAGCGGAGGTAATGCCCATCAGGCGTTTGATGTCTTCGCCATAACAGTTGGCCTGCTCCTCGATGAGGTGGGCCAGCTTGATGGGGTGTTCGGCACGGGTGGCCAGTGCACCGCCCATGGCGTGCAGGTAGCAGCGAAAGATGCCGTTATCCGCGGCAAATCGGGCCGCCTCAAAGCGCGGGTCTTGCAGTACGGGCTTGGGCGGGCCAACCAGTTCGGCATTCTTTTTGGCATTGCTGATGCGGCGCAGCTCGCGCCATACCCCGACCGGGGCGCCGCCGATCTGCTGAAAGGTGCGAATGCCCCACCAACTGGCCCAGGCCACGGCATGCAGGGCGCCCTCATCGGCGGCAGTGCCAGCCTCTTCGTCGTCCAGGTAGGCGCCGTCGATGTTCTTGGCAATGTATTTGGCGATATAGCCGCGGCATCCCCCTTGGCCGGGTCTATCTCTTTCCAGTCAAAGCGGGGAGTAAAGTCGGTAAAGAGTGGGGCGCCCTTGATATCCCGTACCAGCTCGTCGTGGTCATCGGTCAGGGTATAGCGTTGCAGGATGCCGAACACCCGGTTGCGATCTTCCGGGCGCATAAATAGCAGCAGATACCAGTGCAGCGTGCCGTCGTGGTGAGCCTCGCACACGCGAAATCCATAAACGGGGGCGTTCCATCGTTTGAGGGCGGCCACTTGATATTTCATCAGACGATGACCTATGCCCACTTTGCACCGGATTATCGTCAATGACGCTGTCCGCTTTAACCCGTTGGAAAACCATCTTCAACCAGCGTGATTTCCCCCGGGAATGGGCAGAAAAAAGTGTCCACATTTTGCCAATTTTGGTGTCTTTTCACGTCCCGAAGTGTCCCCTTATGTGGCATTTAACTCCTTGATTTAAATGCAACTCGTTGAAATTAAAGAAATAAAGATGGCAGCCGAGGCTGCCATTTTTATTGATGTCTTATGTCGTTCTGGTTCAGGAGGTCTTGCGATCCTGATCCGGCTCGAACTGATGGCCCGATCTCTCCAGCTCCAGGTTCTCTTCGGAGCGCTTGCCCACCCAGTAATCGGCGTTCTTGATGCCGAGCTTCTCCGGGTGGAATACGGGGTCAATCCCTTGTGCCTGCTGCGCTTCATAATCCTTCAGACAGGTGAAGGCGGTCTTTTGCAGCAGCAGGATGGCGATGATGTTGAGCCATGCCATCAGGCCGACCCCGATATCCCCCATACCCCACGCCAGATCCGCCGTCTTGACGGTGCCGTAGACAGTGGCTGCCATCAGCGCAATCTTCAGCAAGAAGGTGAGCCAGGGGCGATTAATCTTGCGGTTGATGTAGGCGATGTTGGTTTCGGCGATGTAGTAGTAGGCAACGATGGTGGTGAACGCGAAGAAGAACAACGCGATGGCCACGAAAATGCTGCCAAAGCCCGGCATCATGCTCTCCATGGCGGTCTGCACATAGCCCGGGCCTGCTGCGATACCGGCAATACCCGTGTAGATGGCTGCGCCGTCCGGCCCTTGTACGTTATAGAGGCCGGTGATCAGCAGCATAAAGCCGGTGGCGGAGCAGACGAACAGGGTGTCGATATAGACGGAGAACGCCTGCACCAGACCCTGCTTGGCCGGGTGGCTCACTGCCGCAGCAGAGGAGGCGTGCGGCCCGGTACCCTGGCCCGCTTCGTTGGAGTAGACCCCGCGTTTTACCCCCCACATGATGGCCAGACCCAAAATGGCACCGAAACCGGCATCCAGACCGAAGGCGCTCTTCCAGATCAGCAGGATCACGCTCGGCAGCTGGCCGATATTGAGGGCGATGATGACGCAAGCCACGATGATGTAGCCCAGCGCCATAAAGGGCACCACGGTACTGGCAAAGCTGGCGATACGCTTGACGCCGCCGAAGATAATAAAGCCGAGCAGCAGCGCCAGACCGGCGGCGGTGACGTTCGGATCGATATTAAAGGCGGTCTGCAGGCTGGAGCCGATGGAGTTGGCCTGCACGCCCGGCAGCAGCACGCCGCAGGCGAAGACGGTAGCGATGGCGAAGGTCCAGGCGTACCACTTCATGCCAAGCCCTTTCTCGATGTAGAAGGCCGGGCCGCCGCGGTATTCACCGTTGATCTTCTCTTTGTAAACCTGACCCAGGGTGGACTCCACGAAGGCGGAGCTGGCGCCGAGGAAGGCGACCATCCACATCCAGAACAGGGCGCCCGGGCCACCGAAGGTGATGGCGGTGGCCACACCGGCGATGTTACCGGTACCCACGCGACCGGCCAGGGTCATGGCCAGCGCCTGGAAGGAGGAGACACCGGCATCGGTGCTCTTGCCATCAAACATCAGGCGCACCATCTCTTTGATATGACGCAGTTGTAAAAAACGGGTGCGCAGGGAGAAGTAAAGACCGACCCCCAGACACAGGTAGATGAGCGCAGGGCTCCAGATTACACCATTGATGGCATTGACGATTTCATTCATGTACAACAACTCCTTTGCTGTGTTTGTGGCGCTGTCTTGGCGAGATCTTGGCCTCGCTCTCTGTCACTGTCTTCGGCCCTGTTTGTTAACAATCCAGTTAACAAATGAGCACGAGGTTGAGGGGTTAAGCAGAGCGCAAACACGCGCCATGCATGGCTTGTAACATATCGAGTTGTATCGGTGCTTCCCAGCGAAAAATGTTGCCTTGTTGCAAATTTGTGAATTGACAAGGGTGGGGGGATAATGGCAGGCAGCGTTTTCTATGAGTAAAGATGAGATCCTCCTTGTTGATCTGCGCCGGACAATGTGACGGGCGTAACACAATGGAAAGCAAACATGAGGCCAACAATGAAAAATGACCCTGAGACGTTGACGATCCGTCCCCCCGAGGCCGACGACGGGAGCGCCATCGCCCACCTGTTCACCCAATTGGGGTATCCTGCCGAAGGCGCTGACGTGACGGCGCGCCTGTTGGTGCCGGATCCCGCGAGCGTTGTGCTGCTGGCATCCCTGGCCGACAAGGTGGTCGGCGTGTTGGTGTGGCACAAGCTGGCACCGCTGCATGTTGCACCAGCTTGGGGCCTGATCTCGGCGCTGGTTGTCGATGAAGGGGCAAGAGGGGCGGGAGTGGGCGCAGCCCTGCTCAAGGGAGCCGAAGTGATGGCGCGGGCCGCAGGTTGCGCCCAGCTGGAGCTATCCAGCAGTCTCAAGCGCGAGGCGGCCCACCGTTTCTATCTGGCGCAGGATTATCTGGAGCGGCCGAAACGGTTCGTCAAACTGCTGTGACCTGTTGTTTGCATCAAAAGAAGGAGTAGGCGTGCTGGGATGGTTCAAATGGCTGGGTGGTCGCCCGCAAACGTCCATGAGTGAGGATGAGTTGGCATTGTGGCGTCAGGCGCTGGCGGCAGTGCCCATCTTGCAAGGGCTCAGCGACACCGAGCAGACGACGCTTATCGGCTTGGGGCAACAGCTACTCAAGCGCAAGACTCTGACCCTGATCGGGGTCGAGCTCAGCCCCCGCCAACAGGCGGTGCTGGCGCTGCAGGCTGCGTTGCCCATCTTGCACCTTGGCCTTGACTGGTATCGCGGCTTTCACGAAATCATCATCATTCCCGAGCCCGTCACCCGGCGTCAGGAGGTGCAGGATGAGTTCGGGCTGGTGAGCGAGTTTGAAGAGGAGAACGCCGGCGAATCCTGGCCGCAAGGGCCGCTGGTGCTGGCCTGGAGCGAACTGCAGCAAGATGGCGACTGGGACGGCTTTAATCTGGTGATCCACGAGCTGGCTCACAAGCTCGATATGCTGGGCGGTGAGGCGGACGGTGCGCCGCCGTTGCCGGGGCCGATGAGCAGCCAGCTGTGGCAGCAGGCCTTTCAGGCAGCCTTCGATGAGCTGTGCCAGCAGCTTGATCGGGACGAAGTGACCGATATCGATCCCTATGCTGCTGAACATCCCGCCGAGTTTTTTGCCGTCAGCTGCGAGTGTTTCTTTACCGATCCGCTTCGGCTGCAGCAGGTCTATCCCGCGGTATACCGGCAACTGAGCCAGTTCTTTAGCCAGGATCCCGCGCAGCGTTTTCCCGCGACCCGCTTGCTGGCGGGGGAGGGAGGTTACGGAATTCTGTGACATCAATGCACAACAAAAATGGTAAATCAGTGGAAATGCATAATTGTGGTCTGTATGGAGATGGTAGGGAGTGGTCATACGGCTTCAAACCGGTAACCCTACCGTGTTATCTGGAGTCACCGTATGACCACCAACGAGAAAGTAGCACGTCGCAAACTCAGCCTGCTAGAGCTCGCCAAAGAGCTCAATAACGTCAGTAAAGCCTGCAAGCTCATTGGCTACAGCCGCCAGCAGTTCTACGAAATTCGCCGTAAGTACTAGACCTATGGCGCCGAGAGCTTGCTCGACAAATTGCCGGGCTGTAAAGGGGCTCATCCCAATCGGGTTGCGCCCGAGATTGAACAGGCCATCCTCGATTACTCCCTCACCAGACCAACTCAAGGCCCGCTGCGGGTCGCGTAAGAACTGGCTCTGCAAGGCATCAATGGCAGTGCGGGCGGTGTGCGTGGCGTGTGGCAACGGCACGACTTGCTCTCTAAACACGACCGCTTGCTGCGCCTTGAGAAAACTCACCGTGAGCAGACCATTGAGCTCAATGACGAACAAATTCGCCTGTTAGAGCGATTCAGTCCCGAGTTCCGAGAACGCCAGATTGAGGTTCACTACACCGGAGAACTGGTGGCGGTCGACACCTTCTTCGTCGGCGCGCTCAAGGGGGTCGGTAAGGTGTATCTGCAAACCGTGCTGGACTGCTATAGCCGCCACGCCTGGGGGCGGCTCTACACCAGCAAGCTGCCGGTGACCTCGGTTCATGTGCTCAATGAAACGGTGCTGCCGTTCTTTGAAGCCCATGAGGCTCGGGTCTATACCATCCTGTCGGACAACGGGCGCGAGTTCTGTGGGCGCCCAGACCACCATCCCTACGAGCTGTTCCTGCAACTGGAGGGGATTGAGCACCGGACAACCAAGGTACGCAGGCCGCAGAGCAACGGCTTTATCGAACGGCCACATCAAGGCAGGATGATGGAGGGTCAAACCCCCTACAACATGTTCAAGAAGGGTCTGAAATTGATACCGAAGGAAGTGCGCATTAAAGTAGCGTAAACAAGACACCGGTTTGAGGCCGGAGTCAGGTGATAACTAGATCTGTACAGATTGATAAGTTACTTTATTTTTATGAACTTACTGTTCTTAAATGTTTTTGCTATATCTGATTTCATTTTATCTACTAATTCTTCCACATAATCTTGTGCAATCGAAAGTCCTTTTGATTTTGCTGTTATTAATAAGGATGTAACATCATTTTCTCTGCCGCAATTAGCACATACAACAAAACTATGGCTAGGAGGCGTGTAGTCAGAATAAGGTATGGCAAACTGTTCTGAGTGACAGAAAGTGCAGCGTAACTTAATCGTTTTATGTAGTTCATCCATAGTTAAATAAGTCCAGTTAGTGAGCCTGCAACTCCTCCAAGAATGGAGCTAACAAGAGGATGTTCGAGAAATGTAGTAAGCCGTTTTTTAGCTTCGCTCTTTTCTTCAGTTGAAGCTTGAGATTTATCAATATCTTGAATTAATTGATTGAAAATGTTGCTTATATTCTGGGTATTTCCATTTCCAATTTGAGATGGCGCATTAACATTTAATGTTGATATTTGCATGCTGGCACCTAACTCATATGAACGATCTTTACCATGTTTGACGGAGATGGCTCTGCTTTGCCCCTCTTCAGTGAGTTGAACCTGTGAAAAATCCCTATAGCTTTTTATTACAAGGCCACGGGAGTGCGAAATGTTTATTATTTTAAATAAATGTTCTTCTGGCCAACCTAAGTTTTTATCTATAGCGACTCTGTCGTTTTCACCTTCATTAAACCCAAAATAAACCGTTTTGATAGTTTCACCTAAGCTTTCCATATCATCATTCATATAGGTTAACAACGCATCAATATCAGATTGAATTTTTTCTGGGTTCATGGTGAGCCTCTTAAAAAGATGTGGTATACAAATTTCTGAAATGTAAATTTACATTATCATGGCTGCAGCTGTGAAGAAACATGTATGTAATAGGGTTGAATATATTATTTTTAGCTTTATTTGCACACACGTATTATCTCGTATGCTGGGCTAAAAATGGTAGGTCCGTGCTTCACGAAGTGAAGCCCCACGTTTATCGTGGAATATGCCTGTAAATCTGTTTTACGGCTTCGCCACATCCTTGTTTATTCCGCTCTGGTTGACGTAATCATGCTCGTCTGTTGGGCTTCGCTACGCTCTGCGCCAACCTACAAATCACGCTATCTCAACCCTGCCGCCGCTGGGGCCCATCAGCGGATCACGCTTGGCGATAATGCTCCCTCAGATTTCACCTGTAAAAATGCCGGCCCTCGGGTCGGCATTTTCAAGAAATAGGGTGTGGGGCGAAACAGTATGAGAAATGGTTGCCCTCTATCGCCGGGCTATTTATCCGCCTTGCCCGCCGCATCGGCAAGTTTGGCAAGCTGTTTGTCATACCAGGCCACCGGGCGGTTCTCATCTTCCGCCCGCTCTTTGCGCCTGATGGCGTTGCGCACCGCCATGGCGCCCAGCCAGCGAAAGGGTTCGGGCGGAAAATAGCCGCGCGGGCCGCTGACCAGCGCGCATTCACGCCAGGGTTTATCCTCCTCCCGCACTTCATCTCTCACCAGGGCCGCCAGGATCTGGCCGCCGATCCAGCTTTGCGCCACTCCGTTGCCGGAGTAGCCGAGACCATAGACGATATTGGGCTGCCCTCGCCAGTGGCCGAAGAAGGGGAGGCCATCTACCGAGCGGTCGGAGGCGCCGCACCAGCTGGCGGCGATGGGCACCTCTTTGAGCGCCGGAAAGAAGCGGCGCAGGGTGCGGGTGAGGGGGGCAAGATAACGGCTCGGCGCATCAAACTCGGCCAGATGGCGGTTGGCAAAGGCGAAGGTGTTGCCCCCCTTGCCCAGCATCAGCCGCCCTTGCGGGGTGGAGCGGTAGTAATGCACAAAGGTGCGGCCATCCACCACGCTGCGGCCGTGCTCAAGCTGCTGGGCAGCCAGTGCATCCGGCGCGGGGTCGGTTATCACCATATCGGAGGAGACCAGCACTATGCTGCGGCGAAACTCGCGAAAGTGCTGCACCATGGCACTGTTGAGGGCCAGTACCACCTTGCGGGCACGCACCTCGCCCTGCGGCGTTTGCACCCGTGCTGGCTGGCCCGCCTCAAGGCGCTGCATGGGGGAGTGTTCATAGACCTCGACCCCCAGTTCCCGCGCCACCCGCAGCAGGCCGCGCACCAGCAGTGCCGGTTGCACCGAACCCGCGTGGGGGCTGTAGAGCCCCTCCAGATGAACGTGGGAGCCGCTCTGGCTCGCCAGTTTATCCTCTTCAATCACTTGCCACTGGTTAAGGTCTGCGCGTTTGAGTTCCTGCAATACCGGCTCCATCAGGCCGCGCTGGGCCTCGTTGGTGGCGGTGTAGCAGGTGCCCTCGACCCTCAGCTCTGCCTCTATGTTGTGCGTTTCGCAGAAGCGGGCGATCTCGTGCACCGCCTGCTCGGATCTTTGTACCAGCCAGGCAGCCTGCTCTTCGCCAAACAGGCGCTTTAACGTCAGGTATTTGGCCGACCAGGTGAGCAAACAGCCGCCGTTGCGCCCGGAGGCGCCGCTGCCACAGCGATCTTTCTCCAGCACCATGATGCGTAAGGCTGGCTCGGCCTGTTTAAGGGCGATGGCGCTCCACAGCCCGGTAAAGCCGCCACCGACGATGCAGACATCGGCCTCGTGGTTGCCGACTAGGGGCGTGGGCGGTGCGGGTTGTTCGGCGGCGAGCGCTTCGGCCAGCCAGAAGGGGAGAGTGGACATGATGACTCCTCGATAAGGTTATTGGTGGCGCCAGCGCTGGGTGCGATCCAGCAGGGCGCGGCTCAAAAAGAGCTGGAGCAGCTTGACAGTGGCGGCGGCCAGCAGGATCAGGGTGGCCATGGCGGCGGCCGCGGCGGTATCGCCGGAATCCTCCATATTGAGCACGGCGATGGAGGCGAGCACGCTGTCGCTCGAATAGAGGAAGATCACGGCCGAGGTGGTGGTCATGGCATTGACGAACAGATAGATGAAGATCTCCAGCAGTGCGGGCAGGGAGGCGGGCAGGGTGACTCGCCAGAACGCCTTCCAGAGCGGAATGCGCAATGAGATGGCCACCAGCTCCAGCTCCTTGGGCAACTGCTTGAGGCTGGTCAGCGCCGTCATATGGCCCACGGTGTAGTAGTGGATGACGCAGGAGAGCACCATCAGCGGCAGAGTGCCATAGAGGCTGCCAAAGAGCGGATTGCCGTTGAAAAAGAAGATGTAACCCAGCCCCAGCACCATGCCGGGCACCGCCAGCGACAGCATGGCAAGCAGATGTAGCAATTGGCGCAGCGGCGCAAAGTGGCGCCCCTTCTCCTGCGCCCAGGCCAGCACCATCACCAGCACGGTGCCGATAAGCGCGGTATAGAGGCCCAGCTGCAAGGTGTTGGTAAAGGGCTGCCAGCCGTAGACGCTGTTGCTGTCAAAGGCGTAGTGATCCAGCGTCAGTCCGAGGTTGTAGGGCCAGAACTGCACCAGGGAGCCGTAAACGGCCATGCCCACCAGTGCCAGAAACAGCAGGGCCCAGAGCGTGCACCAACCGAGCGCCAGCAGATCCCGCAGCCGATGGGGTTTGGGTTGATAGGGCACCGCCTTGGTGCTGCTCTGCTCCTGCATCTTGCTGCGCACTCTGTGCTCCAGCGCAAAGCTCAACAGCGCCGGCAGCAGCAGGGTGACGCTGGCAACGGCGCCGAGGGAGAAGTTCTGCATCCCGATCACCTGCCGGTAGATATCGGTGGCCAGCACGCTGTACTGGCCGCCAATCACCTTGGCCACCCCGAAGTCGCAGATGGTGAGGGTGAAGACCGCGATGGCGGCGCTGAGCAGGCCATAACGGGCGGTAGGCAGGGTGACGGTGACAAAGGTGCGCCAGCCGCTGCTGCCCAGCACCCGGGAGGCTTCATAGAGGCGGGCATCGCTCTGACCGAGCGCCGTGATAAGGATCATCAGGGCGTGGGGGAAGCACCAGAAGCCAAGACCGATGACGATGCCGATGGGGCCGTAGATGCTCTCGCCGCCGAGCAGCCCCTTGGCGATCCCCTGATTGCCAAACCAGTAGACCAGACTGATGGCGGGCAACAGGGAGGGCATCAACAGCGGGATCAAACCGATGAGGCGAAACAGGGGCTTGCCCGGCATGCAGGTGCGGGTGAGGGCATAGGCGTAGCCAAAGGCGATGGTCACCACCAGCGCGGTGATCAGCACCCCGAGCCAGAGGGTGTTGCCTATGGTGCGCCCCAGATGAGGGGAGTCGAAGTAGGCGCTGAAGTTGGCAAGGCCCACCCAGAGGCCGTTCTCATCCTGCAGACTCTTTTGCAACATGGTGAGCAGCGGCAGCAGCAAGCCGCCGGTGAGCAGGGCGATGCCGAGCACCAGCAGGATCAGTTGCAGCAGCTGATCCCGGCTCCAGCCGCGACAGAGCCGCTGCCAGCGAGAGTCTTGGCGGGCTGTCACTGGTGGCAGCAGGGAGGAGGTCGCGAAGGGGGCTGTCATGGGCGATCTCCTTCAAACAGCTGCATCGCCCCGGCAGGCCAGTGCAGCGAGCAGCGCATGCCGCTGCGCCAGCCACCCTGTTCGTGGCGGGGCAGCTCGTGGGTCGGGCGCTCCACCAGAATTTGCTGCGGGCCCAGATAGGTGTCAGCGGTGCAGATAAGACGCTGGGCGGCGCCGAGAAACTCCACCTGATCGATGGTTGCTTCAACGCCATGTTGTCCAAGATACGGTTCGCTCGGCGCACTCAGGGTGATCGCCTCGGGGCGGATCGCCACCTGCAATTTGCTGCCGGCAGCGGCCTGGTTGGCAAGTGTCAGCGGTTGTTCGTTGAGGCGCACCTGATTGGGGCTCAGCACCAGGGTCTCGAGGAAGTTCATGGTGCCGACGAAGCTTGCCACGAAGCGGCTGGCAGGCTGGTGGTAGATCTCCTGCGGGGTGCCCACCTGTACGATGCGGCCGCCCTCCATCACCACGATGCGGTCGGCCATGGTCAGCGCCTCTTCCTGATCGTGGGTCACCATGATGGTGGTGATGCCAAGGCGCTGCTGCAGGGCGCGGATCTCGCTTCGAAGATGGGTGCGCACCAGCGCATCCAGCGCGCTGAGCGGTTCGTCCAGCAACAGCAGGCCGGGGGAGAGGGCGAGCGCCCGGGCCAGCGCCACCCGCTGCTGCTGGCCGCCGGAGATCTGGCTCGGGTATTTGTGGGACTGGGCCGTGAGATCCACCAGCCCCAGCCAGTGGTCCACCCGCTCCTTGATGAGATCCCGCGCCAACCCCTGATTTTCAAGGCCGAAGGCGATGTTCTGGGCCACCGTCAGGTTGGGGAAGAGAGCATAGGACTGAAACACGATGCCAAAATCGCGCTCCTGGGGCGGCAGGCGAGAGATATTGCGCCCCCCTTGCCAGATCTCGCCGTTGTCTGGCAGATCCAGCCCGGCGATCGCTCTGAGCAGGGTGGTTTTGCCGCAGCCGGAGGGGCCGAGAAAGCAGATAAACTCCCCCGGCTCAATGGTCAGAGAGATCCCTTTAAGGGCCTGAAAAGCACCGAACTGCTTGTTGAGATGTTGAATGTCCAGATAGGGCTGGGTCATGGTTCGACTCGCTACTGATTTGGTATATACCAGTTTGCAGGTGAAGTGTGACGGTCAGGTGATCGGGGGATGACAGCTTGATGACAGTCAAATGAGATCGGGTCGCCAGCAAGTGGCTGGGCGCTGTGCGAATGGACTAAGCATCGCTAATTGAAGGCAATACAAACTCGGGAAGTTAAAACCAAAAAGCGAAGGCCAACAGCTGTTGGCCTTCGACTGGCAGTTTATTGGCAGCGGTGTGTCTGGCGTGAACAAACCGCTGACCTTCACGCTTACTGCTTGGCTTCGGTCTTGCCGTCGAAGCTGGCGCTCCACTGGGCCAGGATGGCGTTACGCTCGCGGGCTGCCCAGCTAAAGTCGTTGTCGATCATCTGGCCTTTGATATCCGCCGGATAGCCTGCTCTCGGTTGGGCTACATCGGGGATGGCGACCACGGCGAACGACTTGTTGTAGAGGGCGTTGGCCTGTTCGGTGGCGGCAAAGTCGAGCAGCTGTTTGGCGGCTTCCAGCTTGGGGGTGCCCTTGATGATGGCGGCTGCTTCCATATCCCAGCCCGACCCCTCTGTCGGGAACACCACCTCGATGGGGGCACCCTTGGCCTTGAGGCTGGTGGCTGGGAAGTCGAAGGAGATCCCGATCACCGTTTCACCGCTGGCGGCCAGCTTGCAGGGGGCGGAGCCCGAGTGGGTGTAACGGTCGATGTTCTGGTGCAGGCCGTTCATGAATTGCCAGCCCTGCTGCTCGCCCATGGTCTGCAGCCAGCCAGCAACGCTCAGGTAACCGGTGCCGGAGGAGCTGGGGTTGGGCATGATCACCTTGCCCTTGTAGATGGGCTTGGTGAGGTCGGCCCAGCTGGTGGGGGCCGGGATCCCCTGTTTCTCCGCCTCTACCTTGTTGAAGCAGATGGCGCTGAAGAAGGCGTCCAGACCGATCCAGTGCGGCTCGGCCTTGCTGTCGCGAAAGCGGCTGTCAAGCTTCTCCAGTCCTTTCGGTGCATAGGCATTGAGCATCTGCTGCTGATCGAGCTGCATCAGGCTGGTGGCGGCCAGTCCCCACACCACATCCGCCTTGGGCTGGGCTTTTTCTGCCAGCAAGCGGGCGGTGACCACGCCGGTGGAGTCACGCACCCATTTGATGTTGATGTCCGGATGCTGGCGCTCGAACGCGGTTTTCAGCTCGTTGAGCTGCTCCGGTTCGAAGGCGGTGTAGACGGTGAGATCGGTCGCGGCCAGTGCCGGGGCGGTCATGGCAGCCAGCACGGCGGCGGCCAGCAGATGGGTTCCCTGTTTCATCCTCTTCTCCAGTTAAATTGGTTTGGTATAAACCAGATTGGTCGAGAGAGAGGCTAGGGGATCTTTATGACGTGACCGTGACAGCCCCGTGACGTTTTGCCGTTCCTGATTTATCCGTGACTAATCCTGGGTATCCACCTCGATCTCCAGACTGTCGTGGCGCCAGTACTCCAGATCGAAGTCGAGCACCCGGCCGTGCTGATCGAAGTTGAGTCGCTCGAGGCGCAGGGCGGGCAGACCGGCGGTGGCCCCCAGCGCCTTGGCCACTTCGTCCGGCAGGGCGGTGGGGAAGAAACGCACCTGCATGCGGGCATAATGAAGATCGTAATGGGCCTGGTAGATCTCGGTCAGACTGCCGTTGAGATCCAGCGCCAGCAGGCCCGGTACCCGCTCAGGCAGGCAGTGGTTCTCGCAGTAGCAGATGGCGCGCCCGTTGGCGTAGCGCAGCCGCTTGAGCAGAAACAGGCTGTCGAACGGCTTGAGCTGCAACTGCACCATCAACGTGGGCGGTACCGCCTGGCGGCTTTTTTCCAGCAGTTCGGTGCGCGGCTCCCCCCCTTGCTCCCGCACTATCTGGTGAAAGTTGGAGGTGCGTCTGGGGTTCAAGCGAAAGCGCGGCGGAGTGACGAACCAGCCGCGGCGATCCTCCCGATAGATAAGGCCGTTCGCCTCCAGCTGCACCAGCGCCTCGCGGATGGTAACCCGGGTGGTGCCATAGAGTTCCCCCAGCAGCCGCTCGGAGGGGAGCTTGTCGTTGGGGGCCAGCCCCCCCGCCAGGATCTGGTTGGCGAGGGCATCCTTGATCTGCAGATATTGCGGTTTGCTCATGAAAATCCCTGGTTTTGCAATAAGTTGTGCAATGAGTTGGACAATGGGCTAGGCACAGGGCAGGTCATCTGCCCGGTCGTTAAACGGCAACATCAACATGCGTTGGTAGATACCAGTATCGCCCCTGCTGTTCAGGCCTCCTAGATTATCGCGATCCCGGCGCTGAAAATGAATTTTTTGTTGCACGTAGCGCCACCCCTTTGACCTTGGCGGGGCAGTTACCCACAATGCGCTCATTCTGGTATATACCAAAAGGAGCGAAGTCATGACCCATATTCCAGCGGCCCCTGCCGCCGTCGATTACCTGCTGCTGACCCCGGGCCCCCTCTCGACCACAGCCACGGTGCGCGCCGCCATGCTGCAAGACAGCTGTACCTGGGATGCGGACTACAACCAGGGGGTGGTGGAGCCCATCCGCCGCGAGCTGGTGCGCCTCGCTACTGGCCCGGAATATCAAAGTGACTACAGCGCCGTCTTGCTGCAGGGGAGTGGCAGCTATGTGGTGGAGAGCGTGCTGGGCTCGGCGATCGGCATCGATGAGTGTCTGCTGATCATCAACAATGGCGCCTACGGCGCCCGCATGGGGGAGATGGCCCGCTGCCTTGGCCTGCGTCACCATGAGCTGGACTGCGGTGAGACGACCCGCCCGGAACCCGCCACCATCGAGGCGATGCTGGCGCGCCACCCCGAGATCACCCATCTGGCCATGGTGCACTGCGAGACCACCACCGGCATGCTCAATCCGCTCGATGAGGTAGCTGAGCTCTGCCAGCGCCGCGGCATCCGTCTGATCGTCGATGCCATGAGCAGCTTTGGCGGTATCCCCATCGACATGGGGCGACTTGGCATCGAGTTTCTCATTAGCTCGGCCAACAAGTGCATTCAGGGGGTGCCGGGCTTTGGCTTCGTCATCGCCCGCCGCGCTGCGCTGGCGGCCTGCGCCGGTCGTGCCCGCTCGGTCTCCCTCGACCTGCATGCCCAGTGGCAGACCATGGAGCAGCAGGGGGGCAAGTGGCGCTTTACTTCGCCCACCCATACCGTGCTTGCCTTTGCCCAGGCCCTGCGCGAGCTGGACGAGGAGGGGGGCATTGCCGCCCGCCATCGGCGCTATAGCGAGAACCAGCGCACCCTGGTGACGGGGATGGCCGCTCTCGGCTTTGCGCCGCTGCTGCCAGAAAAATGGCAGTCTCCCATCATCACCGCATTCTACTCTCCGACCCACCCTGACTACCGCTTCGCCGACTTCTACCAGCGGCTCAAGGCGCAGGGCTTTGTCATCTACCCGGGCAAGGTCTCGCAGGCCGACTGCTTCCGTATCGGTAATATAGGCGATGTGACCCCAGAGCGGGTGCGCGATCTGCTCGCCGCCATGGCCAGCGCCTGCTACTGGCAGGGGGACGCGCGATGACCAGCATGGCGCCTCAGGGTTGCGATCTGCGTGGCCGCGATTTGCATGACCATAAGCTGCACGGCAGCGGCCGCGCCGACAGCGAAGGGGATATCAACCTCGGCGAGGGGCGGGCGCGCTGGTGGGCGGGTCAGAGCGAAGATGTACAGGCCGGATTGGCGGAGGATAGCCGCTACTTTCTCCATCAGGCCCTCTCCACCCCCTGTCTCGATCTGCTTGAGCGCGCGCAGGGGAGCTGGTTGACCAGCGTATCGGGCAAGCGTTACCTCGATTTTCACGGCAACAGCGTCCATCAGCTGGGCCACGGCCACCCCAGAGTGGTGGCCGCGGTGCAGCAGCAACTCGCCGATCTGCCGTTTGCGCCCCGCCGCTACACCCATCAGGTTGCTATCGACTGTGCCCGCACCCTGGCCGAACTGGCTCCTGGCGATCTCAACCGGGTGCTGTTCGCCCCCGGCGGCAGCGAGGTAGTGGGGATTGCCCTGAAGCTTGCCCGCTTTATTACCGGCAACAGCAAGGTGGTGTCCCTCTGGGATGCCTTTCACGGCGCCTCCCTCGATGCCATCTCGGTCGGTGGCGAGGCCTGTTTTCGCGCCGGTATGGGCCCGCTGATGGCCGGAGTGGAGCGCATCCCGCCGCCCACCCGTTATCGCGGTGTCTGGTACCGCGGGGAGGGGGATGACCTGCACTACGCCGATTATCTGGAGTACGTCATCGAGAAGGAGGGAGGGATCGGCGCCTTTATCGCCGAACCTATCCGCAACACCGATGTGCAGGTGCCCTCGAAGGCCTACTGGCAGCGGGTGCGGGAGATCTGCGATCGCCACAAGGTGCTGCTGATCGTCGACGAGATCCCCAATGCTCTGGGCCGCACCGGCCACTGGTTCAGCTTTGAAGAGTTCGGCATCGAGCCCGACATCATCTGCTTGGGCAAGGGGGTGGGGGGCGGGGTGGTACCGTTTGCGGCTCTCATTACCCGCGACCGTTTCAATCAGGCTGCGGCCATCTCGCTCGGTCACTACACCCACGAGAAGAGCCCTATCGGCTGCGCGGCGGCGCTCGCGACCATCGCGACCATCCGCGAAGAGGGGTTGCTGGCAAAAGCGCAGGAGGATGGCCGTTTTATGGCGGCCGAGCTCGGCAAGTTGGCCGAACGTCACCCGCTGATCGGGCAGGTGCGCGGTATCGGTATGCTTTGGGCGCTCGATCTGGTGGTCGATCACCAGAGTCGCACCCGCAACAGCCAGGCCGCCGAGCGCCTGCTCTACCGCTGTCTGGAGCTGGGGCTCAGCTTCAAAGTCTCCCAAGGGAACGTCATCCAGCTCTCGCCCCCACTCAATATCGCCCGCGCCGATCTGGTGCGCGCCATCACCATTCTCGATCGCGCATTGGGCGAGATCGCACTTTCACCGAAACAGGAACATCACCATGACTGACTTGCAGACTGCCATCGACCCGACCACCGACGTGGAGGCGCTGATCCTCGACTGGGCCGGCACCGTCGTCGATTTCGGCTCCTTCGCCCCCACTTCCATCTTCGTCGAGGCCTTCGCCCGCGCCTATGACTTTCCCGTGACCCTGGACGAAGCACGCCAGCCCATGGGCCTTGGCAAGTGGGATCATATCGCCGCGCTGGGCCGTCTGCCCTCGGTGGATGCGCGCTGGCAGGCCCGCTTCGGCCACCCCATGAGCCACGCCGAGGTGGACCACATTTATCACACCTTTATGCCGCTGCAGATTGCCGCCGTGACCCGCTTTGCCGCCCCCATCCCCGGTGTGCTGCCGGTGCTGGACGCTTTGCGGGGGCAGGGAATGAAAATCGGCTCCTGCTCCGGTTACCCCCGTCCGGTGATGGAAGCGCTGGTGCCAGCGGCGGCCAATCACGGCTACCGCCCGGATCACTGGGTCGCCACCGACGATCTCAAAGCCGGTGGTCGTCCCGGCCCCTGGATGGCGCTGGCCAACGTAATTGAGCTCGGAGTGAGCGCCGTGCATCGCTGCATCAAGGTGGATGACGCCGTGCCGGGTATCAGCGAAGGGCTTAACGCGGGCATGTGGACGGTGGGATTGTCGGTTTCCGGCAACGAATTTGGTGCCACCTGGGAAGAGTTTGCCGCCATGAGCGAGGCGGAGATCGCCGCCCGGCGCGCACCGGCCGAGGCCAAACTGCGGGCGGCGGGGGCACACTATGTGATTGATACCCTTGCCGACATCGCCCCGGTTATCGCCGATATCAACCGCCGTCTGGCCGCTGGCGAGCGGCCGTAGGCCATCGGCGTGGTCTAACATAAGCGCTTGGCTGGCTTTAGATACAACACGCCCCCATCCGGGGGCGTGTTGCATTTACAGGGGGAAGCCGTGCGCGGTCAGCGGATATCGACCCGCATCAGGGGAGAGGGGGCGTTGTCGACAAAGTGGTGCCAGATATGGTCGTAGAGCGCCTTCTGGCCGGGGAAACTCACCAGCGCCTTGGCCTCGGCCAGGGAACACCAGCGATAGTCGGTGTGCTCGTCGTTGAGGGTCACCGCCTGATTGGGCGGACAATAGACCACAAAGACCGGCACCACCTCCACCGTATTTGAAGCGCTTTCGTAAAATTGTTCCAGATAATGGGCTGTGTATAACTCGCAAACCGTGATACCCGTCTCTTCGCCAAACTCCCGAATAATGGTCTGCCAGCCGGTTTCACCCACCTCCACCGTGCCCGCCACATGGCACCAGAAGCCTCCCTTGACCCGCTTCATCACCAGCAATTTTGTTTCGCCATCGACAGTGGTGAGGGCAACGCCGGAGACGGCCTTGCAGCGAATGGGGATCATGATCTTCTCTCCGGATTTGGGCTCTGTGATAGCCATGAACAGTGTGAAGGCGTGTTAATTGAAATACGCCTCGGCGGGTAGGCCCATGACCTCTATTTCATTCAGTCCATTTTTGGCCAGATAGTTGGCCACCAGATTGAACCCCACCCAGTAACCGGCATATTTGGGAAATGGCCGGTTATCACGGCAGTAGAAAAAGTCTAAAAAGTTGAACTGCTTGCTGGATAGATGGGGCGTCATCTCTGCCAGGAGCGATTGCCAGTCATGGTGATGAGACTCCTTGAACAGCGAGGGGAGTGTGCCGCCATTGAACCTCTGCTCAAAGTAGCAGGCCAGCCCTTCAAAAATCAGGTTTTCGGCCAGTGTTTCTGCTTCCACCTTGTTCTTCTTTTGCACGATATGGTGGACTTCGTGGGCCAGCACGGCAGGTAATTCGGTGATGATCACCTCTTTGATATCAGGCCGTTCCAGATCAAGCTGGAGTTCTATTCGATACATGTTGATGGCCCAGCCACCGATACCCGAATCGGGAGCATCCCCCTCGGCAAAAGGGCTGAAGGTGACATCCAGTTGGGAGAGATCGAACAAGGTATTCAATTTGTGCGCCGTCTCGGCAAAAACGTGCCTAATGGTGTCATCGAGCCCATCGAATTTGCCCGAGTCGTTTAACAGGGTGAGTTGCATCCAGACATCCTTGTCTATTGAAAGAGAGTGCTGAGCCACTTGCGTGGTCGCGGCGCCATATCACCACGATTACCCTCCTTCAATCAAGGGGTTACCCGCCCATTATGCTTGCCGTCTGGATCGCCTCGATCAGCGCGGCCCGGTTGATGCGAGGGCGCTCCTCGTCCAGCAACTGCTGCCAGAGGGCGATAGCCTGGGAGTAGCGGCCGTGCAGGAAGTGATCGGAGGCAAGCAGCATCAGGGCGCTCACTTCGCCCTTGTCCTGCTTGAGGGCGCTCTCCAGCAGGCCGGTTGCCTCGGGAGTCAGCTGCTGGCCCGCCTGATAGTAGAGCACAGTGGCTTGGGCGGCCTGAGTCGCTGCGCTGGCGCCCCCCTCCAGCAGGGCGAGGCGCTGGTAGGCGAGCAGGGCGTTGTCATACTCGTTCCGATAGAGATAGAGCTGGCCGAGCGCCGCCCAAGCGTCGAGATCGGTGGGGTTGCGCTGAAGCTTCTGATGCAGACTCCCCAGCTCCTTGTCCTGCAGATCCCGCGGGCTCAAGCCCGCCAGCGGGTCGGGACGGGATTGATGCGCCTGCCATGCCTGATAACGGCCGGTGCTGAGATAGAGAGCGGCAACAGTCGCGATGGCCAGGAGGCCAAGCAGCAACAAGGCCCGCCCGTGCCGATGATTGCGACCGCGATTGTCATGCAGGTTGGCCAGTCGCTCGCGCAGGGCCAGCTCAGCTGTCGGGATGGTATTCGCCAGGCGGGCGGCGCTCAGCTCCCTGAAGAGTGGCTGGTCTGGGGAGAGGCCCACCTGCTCCCCGTGCATGATCAGCAAATTCAATTCGCTGCGCGGATCGGCTGCGGGTTGAGGGGGGGCCTCAACGATGGCCTTAACGACAGGGATGGGGTGCGCCTTTGTGCGTGTCAGGCGGCGAAACAGGATCAACAGCGCCAGCCCCAACAGCAGCAGGGGACCGCCCCACAGCAGCGCCGTGCTGGCCTTTAAGGGGGGATCGTAGCGGACGAAATCGCCGAAGCGCTCCGTCATGCGGGCGATAACCTGCTCATCAGACTGCCCCTCGTCCACCCAGCGGTAGACCTCTAGCCGCAGATCCCGGGCGATGGGGGAGTTGGACTCCACCAGATTCTGGTTTTGGCACTGGGGGCAGCGCAGGGCGCGGGCCACTTCCTGAGCGCGGGTCTGCAGCTCGGGGTGGCGAAACTGATAGGTGTCGACCCCGCTGGAATATGCAGTGGTACTCAGCAGCATGCCGAAGGCCAGCAGGGCGCAGGCAAGAGGACGGCACATCATGGCTGTGTCTCCCGAGCTGATATTGCAATAGATGGTGCAATAGCTGGTGCAGTCGTGGTGGCCTTCATCTGCGCGTCCGTTCGTGCCTTGTTGAGCAGGGGGGCAAACTGGCGTTGCCAGATCTCCCGGGTGAGCAGGCCAGTATGGCGGGTCAGCAGGGCGCCATCGGCATCAAACAGATAGGTTTCTGGCGTGCCGTAGACGCCGAGCTCAAGAGCCAATTTGCCGTCGGGGTCGGCCAGTACCGCGCGATAGGGGTTGCCCGCCTGGATAAGCCAAGCGCGGGCGGCATCCCCCTTGTCCCGGTAGTTGAGACCGTAGAGGGGCACGGTGCCCGCGAGCTCGCTGAGCAACGGATGCTCGGCGCGGCAGTTGGCGCACCAGCTGGCCCAGACGTTGAGTACGAAGGGCTCCCCCTTGAGCGCCTCGGTGTGGATGGTGGCGCCGCCAAACAGGTCGTCACTCTGCCATGCAGGCAGGGGGCGCCCGGCGACGGCCTCATCCTGGCTGTAGGGGTTGTTGCCAAGGCCGAGCCAGAGCAGGATGCCGAGGCTCAGGGTCAGCAGCAAGGGAACAAAGAGGCGCAGGCGGGATCTCATAACGCCTCCTGTCCGAGCTGGTGATGGGAGGTGCCAACCGTAACGGAACGGGAGGCGAGCAAGGGGCGACGTGCGATCAGGCGTAGGGTGCCGCCCGCCATCATCAACAGGCCGCCGAGCCAGATCCAGCGCACCAGCGGCTTGTAGTGCAGCCGCATGGCATAGGCATCTGGCCCCATCTTCTCACCCAGCACCACGTAGAGATCGCCAAAAAGTCCCCACGCGATGCCCGGTTCGTTCATGTTCATGGTGCGCACGCTGTAGTGGCGCCGTTCCGGCGTCAGCCGCGCCACCTCTTTACCATTCTTGTGCACGCTAAGCGTGATCCGCTCGGCGGTATAGTTGGGGCCGATCACCGGCTCGCGCCCTTCATAGCGAAACTCGAAGGCATCGAGCTGGTAGGGCTGGTTGGCACTTAGCACAGTGCCCCCCTCCTGACTGTGGTGACTCACCTGCGCGATGCCAAGGGCACACACCGCCACCCCGAGGTGGGTCAGCAAGCTGCCAAACCGATTGAGGGTGAGCTCGCGCAGCGACGTCAGTTGCAAGAGCGGGAGCAACAGGCTAGCCATCAGCCAGAGGCTCACTATATTGGCGAGGATGCCGTTCCAGTTACCGGAAAAAGATCCCTGTTCCAGATAGGCAAGGCTAATGAGCCCGCCGCCAAGCAGGCCAAACAGCGGCGGCAACAGAGCGTTGAGTCGGGAATGTGGCGCAAGCTGCTGCCAGCGCAGGCGCGGCAGTTGGGTCATCAGCGCCATCAGCAGCAGGGCCAGCGGCACGAAGATGGTATTGAAATAGGGGGCACCCACCGAGAGCGAGCCCAGATGGAGCGACTGGAACACCATGGGGTAGAAGGTGCCAAGCAGCACGCTGGCGCAGGCCACGCAGAGCAGCAGGATAGCAGCGCCGAGCAGCCCCTCCTTTGACAGTAAGCCACAGCGGGCATAGGGGGCGCGAATGTCTGCACGCAGGGCAAACAGGGTGAGGGCGCTGGTCAATAGCAAGCCGAGCAGCAACAAGAGGGTGAGGCCGCGGCTGGGGTCCACCGCAAAGGCGTGCACCGAGGTGAGCACCCCGGAGCGCACCACAAAGGTGCCGAGCAGGCTCAAGGCGAAGGTGAAGATGGAGAGCAACAGCACGGCGTGGCCGTAAGCGCCGCGCTTCTCGCAGACAATCAGAGCGTGCAGCAGGGCAGTGCCCAGCAGCCAGGGCAAGAGGGAGGCATTTTCTACCGGATCCCAGAACCACCAGCCGCCCCAGCCCAGTTCGTAGTAGGCCCACCAGGAGCCCAGCACGATACCGGCGGTGAGAAACACCCAGGAGCCGAGCGCCCAGGGGCGACTCCAGTGGGCCACGGCACCATCCAGCCTGCCCGAATGGAGCGCCGCCATGGCGAAGGCGAAGTTGACCGCAAAGCCGACGTAGCCGAGATAGAGCAGGGGCGGGTGGATGATAAGGCCGATATCCTGCAGCATGGGGTTGAGATCGCGCCCCTCCAGCGGCCCCGGGAACTGGCGGTCAAACGGGCTGGAGAAGATCAGGGTATAGAGGGCAAAGAGCCCGACGATCAGGCCCATGATGGCCAGTACTCGAGCTGTGATCAGCGGATCGACCCGCTTGGAGCAAAGGGCCACCAGAGCGCCCCACAGCCCCAACGCAAAGACGAAAAAGAGCATGGAGCCTTCATGGCCCCCCCATACCGCTGCCAGCTTGAAGCCCAGCGGCAGGGCGCTGTTGGCGTGGTGGGTCACATAGCTGACGGTGAAATCATCCTGGCCAAAGCAGCTGGCGAGCAGCAGTAGGGAGGCTAACAGCAGGAGCGCGACCAGGAGGGCCAGCGGCTTTGCGCAGCGCAGCAGGGTCGGTGAGGCGAGCCGCAATCCCAGCCAGGGCAGCAGCCCTTGCAGCAGGGCGAGCCCGGTCGCCAGCAACAGTGAGAGATAGCCGAGCTCCGCCAGCACACAACCTCCGGTTCAATCTTTGATCTCATTCATGTCATGACACACACGCCGCGTCGTCTCCCTTTGGCGGAGAACATTGCCAAGCAACGGGTGTGGCATCACCAGAAATTCATTGGGCCAGCAACAAGCCAGCGCCAGTCACCCGAGGGCGGCTGGCGCTGGTGATCATATCTTTAAACGACCGTCATCTGGCCGGCATAGAGCACGAAGTAGCGCAGCAGCAGGATCCCCACCAGTGTCAGGCTGCAGACCAGCACCAGATGGCCGTTTCGCTCCCGCAGGGGCGCTGGGGTCAGCAGGGCCAGCAGCTGGGGCAGCAGCATGCCGACCCCCACCACGCCGACCCAGAACACCTGAGCCCAGAAGCCGCTGCCGATGGCCGCCCACATGGCTGCCTCCTTCTGGCCGCCACCGAAGTAGAGGCCGGTAAAGAAGCAGACCAGCAGCAGCACCTCCACCGCCAGCACGGGTCGCTCGAAGCGGTGGACAAAGCTCACCCCCTGGCTGTGATGGTTCTCCTTGAAGATCGTCACCGCCAGCAAGATGGTGGAGGCGATACCTGAGCTGATGCCCGAGACCAGAAACAACACCGGCAGCACCGGGTTGTTCAAGAGCGGATAGGTCTTGAGTGCCGAGAGCAGAAAGCCAGTGTAGGCCCCTAGCAGCACGGCAAGCAGCAGCAAGAGCGGCGCCAGCAGCCGTTCGATGCGGGCGAGCAAGCCAATCAGCCCATCCACAAAAGCGAACTTCTCTTTCAGCAATCGGCTGCGCATTGTCTCGATCTCGGTGCGAAACACCACCGCCAGCCAGGCGAACAGCACCGCCATATAGAGCTGAAACAGCATGACCCCCATCGACATCACTGAGTCGAACTGGTAGTGGAACATCAGCTTCCAGAAGGTCCAGGGGCGGGCCAGATGGAAGATAAGGATCAGTAACCCCAGGATCACGCTCGCTGGCGCCAGAATGGCGGTTGCCTTGATGATGCCGCTCTCGCTGCCTGCCCCCTTGCGGCGCAGCAGCACCGAGAGGGTGGTGGCCCCGGCGGAGATGCCGAGCAGGAACAGATAGATAGCGATGGGCCAGTCCCAGACAAGTGAAGGGAAGTGAAATGCCGCTTGTATGGTCATGACGTTATCTCCCCTTTGGGCACGCGGTACATCTTGGGCGAGGTGCCGAGTGCTTGCTTGTAGCGATAGGTGGTCTCTTTCACCAGCCGTTTGGCGATGGGGCTGTCCGGATCATCCAGATTACCGAACACCAGCGCCTTGGTGGGGCAGGACTCCACGCAGGCTGGCTCCTTGCCCGCCGCCAGGTTGGTCTTGCGGCAAAAATCGCATTTGTCCGCCACTCGGGTGACCGGGTTGATAAAGCGCACCTGATAGGGGCAGGCGGCCAGGCAATACATGCAACCGACGCAGAGATCCGGGTTGACGTCGACGATGCCATCCTCCTGGCGGATATGGGAGGCGCCGGTGGGGCAGACATGCACGCAGGGGGCGTTGTCGCAGTGCTGGCAGGACTTGCGAAAGAAGCGGTACTCGGCGTCGGGAAATTCACCGATGGGGCCTGAGCGGATGATCTCGAGGCGCGAGACCCCTTCCGGCACCTTATTGACCTCCCGGCAGGCATCCATGCAGGCGGTGCAGCCGATGCAGGCCGTCTCATCGTGGATCATGCCATAGCGGATCCCGTCGATGGTCTGGCTGTGGGCGAGGGGGGTAGCAAGGGAACGAGTCGGCCCCGTCATCATGATAAGGGCCCCCGCGCCCACGCCCGCCATAAAGTCACGGCGAGAGCAGCTCATGATGCCTCCTTGCCGGTAGCCGGTTTGGACTGCTCCTGCCGGGCCTTGCTGGCCTCATGTTGCTTGCTGTGGCAGTCGACGCAGAGCTTGATGCGGGATTTTTCCGGGATCCCCACCATGGGCTCCTTGGCCGGATGCAACTGGTGGCAGCTGGTGCAGGTGAGCTTGGTGGCGTGCACGTCGTGGGCCCAGAGCGCCTCGCGCAGTGGTTTGGGCTCGTGGCAGCTCATGCAGACTCCATTCTGCTCGCTGATGGGATAAAGCTTGATGCTCTCTTTATCCTTCAGGCTGTGGCTGAAGCGCATCACATCCTTGACCCCTTCCCGGTGCTGGGGGGAGGGCTGGCCGTGGCAGTTGGTGCAGGTCACCGGCTTGAGGTTGTTGGGATTGGTCGCCTGACCATGCTTGCCGTGCATTCCCTCGCTCTGCTCCTTGTGACAGTCGGTGCAGGCCTTGTCGGGATTGCGTAAAAATTCCACCTCATGTGTAGCTGGTACAGGGGCTGCTGCCGGCTCGGCCGCCTGACCCTGCAGGCTGGTGAGTAGCATGGCTGCCATCAGCATCAGTCGTAAGAAATCCATCGTTAAATCACCCATAGGAAACCTCCATCCGCTGCGGGTCCGACTTGGCGCCGGACCCGCAGGCGCCGTTACTGTGCCAGCCGTCCGGCCGCTTTAGCCTCGGCATCCCAGGCGGGGACCGTGGTCTTGAGGAACTGGGCCTTGTCGCTGTTGAACTGCTTCATGTCCATGCCAAGGGCGGCTTGCGCTTTCTCCTTGGTGGAGATATCGGGGATGGCGATCTCGTGGCTGATCCCCTTGCTGGCCAACAGGCGCGCCAGCTTGGTGCGGGCGTCAGCGGCTTTATCCAGCGCGCTGCCAAGTACCTTGAGGGCCACTTCGGGGGCGTGCATCTGCACCCCGTGGGAGGCGATGGCGTAGTCCCAGCGCCACTGGGCGTGACGGATGTCCTGCAGAATATCCTTCATCTCTGCCTCGGTGGCGCCGGCATCCCAGGCCGCCTTGGCTTCAAAGTGGGCGTGTACCAGCTGCTTCTCGACCTTCAGCTTGGTGTCGATCACCGCCTCTTTGCGCTGCTTGACGATCCCTTGCAGCATCTCCTTGCTCTGGGTGTGGCAGTTGCGGCAGGTCTGCTCGAAACGATCGAAGGGGTTCCCCACTTTGTGATCGGTGTAGACCTTGCCCTGCTCGTTTTGCACCTTGGGCATGTGGCAATCGACACAGGCGACGTTGTTCTGGCCGTGAATGCCGGCGCGCCAGGTTTCGTACTCGGGGTGCTGGGCTTTCAGCATGGGGGTTTTGGAGAGGGCATGGGTCCAGTCGGCAAAGCCGATTTCATCGTAATAGGCCTCCATCTGCTCCACAGTGGTGCCCTTGTCCCAGGGGAATTTGACAGCCTTGGTGGGGCCGCTGAAGTAATACTCCACGTGGCACTGGCCGCACACCTGGGACTGCTGATCAAAGCGCCCCAGCTCCTTGAACGGCTTGCCGATGGCTGTCATGGCCCGATCGGCATAGGGACGGGAGAGGTGCAGGGCAGGTTTACCCGCCTTGAACTCCTTCGAGGCGGTGTCGTGGCAGTCGGCGCAGCCGATGGTGTTGACTACTTCCGGCCCACCCTTGGCCCACATCCCTTTGAAGTAGCCATCCTCACCCTTCTCGTCGATGACGCGGGCCACGTCCGGGCCTTTGCAGCTCCAGCAGGCCATGGGCAGCGGGCCATCTTCGGCGGTTTTCGGGGCGCCGGTACGCAGGGTTTCCCGCACGTCGGTCAGGGCATAGAAGTGACCGCGTGGCTTGTTGTAATCCTTGGCGAAGGGGTAACCGCCCCACAGCACCACCATATTGGGATCTTCCGCCAGCGCATCGGTGCGTTCCCTGCTTTCGCTGGTGGCTTGCCAGCTAGTGAACTGATCGGCGTGATCCTTGGCGAACAGCTCGCTGCGCGCCTCTATCTTGCCATTGGTGGTTGCGTCATCAGCCAGTGCCCAGCCGCTGGTGCCAAGGCTGGTAGTCAGCAGCAGGGTGGCGAGGCCCAGTTTGATATGCCTGTGTTGTGAACCCACGTTTATCACTCCCAGATAAATGTTTTGGTCTCGTCTGACCCGTTCCATCTTGGTGTGGATCTTCCCCCCGTCGGGCGGGGTGGGCAGACATTCGCTTGCGGGTGAATAAAACCGCGCAATATATGATTGCTCGAGGGTTACCCTAACAAATAGGTAAATTTAATGATGATTTATCGGAGGGAGAGTTGTGCCAGATCAATTGGTGCACAGGATTGATCGCTGAAATGAGATCTGGATTAAATTTTATGGAAACTCAACTTCTTGTTAACTGCAGAGCATTCGATGGCAGGAGTTTGAACGGTACAGTTACATACTGGCACTTTTTGCTGCTGATCCTGATTGCTGCCGTATTGTTCACAGATTTTGGCAATGACTTATGCTAATAATTGACTCAATATGCAAATTTTCGGTGTTGTTGTATGAGCTTTTGACCTTCGGATTATGATCCATTTATTGAAGATGCAGTGGATTTATCGTCAAACGACAGAAATGGTCATATGAAGTCTGATAGACCTATTAATAAAGGTGATGGGGTTGGGTTCATACAAATCTCATTTTATTAAAAAGGGCCTGTTAGATGCACAATCTTGTAAGTTATGGCCATTTTATTGCAATCATTGTCGAAAATAGCGAAAAGACCCACTTAGTCTGGTGCGGTATGATTATTGAACAGACAAGTACCCTGTAGGTACTGATGTTGGTGGTTAAGGTTTTGCTGGAGGTTGTATGGCTGAGTTGCAAATTGAAAAGTCCACGGTGATCTCCCAACTCGAGGGCTCCGTGTTTGTCATCAGTGCAGATGGATCTGTCATACGAGCAAAGGTGGGGATGGCATTGCAGCCGGGGGACCGCCTGCAAACTGCCCAAGGGGGCCACTTTCAACTAGCCGAGCCGGGCAGTGATCCTGCTGGTGAGCAAGATATGGCCGCCAAACCTGAGCCCGTGACGCCTGCTGCTGATGGACAACCGACCGATCCGGAACTGGCCTCGTTGCAAGAGGCGATCCGTCAGGGTATTGACCCGACCGAATTGTTCCAGGAGACCGCTGCCGGTAACGCAGCCGCTGCGGGTAATATCGGTGGTGTAGCCGGTTCCAGCTCGGGTGGTTTTGTGGTGGTCGATCGTACCAATGACGCCACCCTGGCCGAGGCCGGTTTTGATACCGACCATGCGGTGCAACCTGTCGGCGATGAGCTGCTGTTTTCCGAAGAGCGTGATTTCTTTGCTGCCATCACCATCACCGAGCCCCAAACCAGCGACAACATTATCAACGCCGATGAAGCGGCTGGCGTCATCATTCGTGGTGTGGTGGATGATGTGGAGGTGGGCCAGCCGATCACAGTCACCCTTATCGATCAGGCGGGCAATTCATTGACGGTGACGACTGTGGTACTGCCCGGCTTGGTGTGGGAAGCCAATTTTGGCGATGTGACCGGCAAGCTGGTGGATGGCCCGTTGCAGATTGTGGCCAATACCCAGGATCAGGCGGGCAACAACGCCAGCGATACCGGACAGACTCTGCTCGATACCATCACCACCATTACCCTCGATCTCGCCGATGAGAGCGACACCGGCGCCAGCCAGATCGATGATCTGACCCGCGACAATACCCCGCTGCTGCAAGGGAAGGGGGAGCCCGGCGCCACCGTAACCCTGAGCCTTGGCGGCAGCGTGCTAACCGTCCTGACGGTGGATGCCGCCGGTAACTGGCAGTATCCGTTGCCGCAAACCCTGGCCGATGGCCAGTACCAGTTTCAGGTCAATTCAGTGGATATTGCCGGCAACCGCGCCAGCGATACCCTCGTTATCAATGTCGATACCCAGGCCTTTATCGATATCGATGATCTCGATACCGCAGCCCTGTTTGGCAACAGCAGCGCCACCCTGAGCGGCTCCACCAGCAATGTGGAGGCGGGTCAGAGTGTCACCATCACACTAGTCGACAGCAATGGCCAGCCGCTGTTGACCACCTCGGCACAGGTCGGGGCCGATGGCCGCTGGCAGGTATCAGGTCTTGATCTCTCCGGTATCAATCAATCCTTTGAAGTGCGTGCCAGTGTCACCGATCTGGCGGGCAACAGCGCCAGCGATGGGGCACCGTTTATCGGTCAGAGTGAGACCCTGACGCTCTCCGAAGCCGGATTGGCCGGTGGCCCGATCACCGCGACCGGTAGCCTCAATACCGGTGCCGGTCAGGATGGCAATCTGCAAGTCCAGTTCGCCGCTGATCAGAGTGCCTTGGAAGGGCTGGGGCTCGTCAGCCATGGCGCGCCCCTTGGCTACACCATCAACGGTCAGACCTTGACCGCCAGTGCTGGTGGGGCGACTGTCTTCACCCTGACCCTCAACAATGACGGAAGTTACCGCATCGTCTGGAGTCAGAGCCTGGATCACGGTCAGGACGCGTTGCGCCTGCCGTTCAACCTCGAATATCGCGACAGCGACGGCGATCTGGTGAAGGCGCCGCTGGTGATCAATCTGGTGGACAGCAATCCGCCCAGTTTCGAGATCCCGGCCATTCCTCTGACCGAAGATGCCTTTACCAACGGCGCCGCCGTGGTGGGCGAGAGCAGCTTTGTGGTCAAACACACCGCCGATCCTCTGCTGGTGGATTCGCTGGTGTTCAGTAATCAGAACAGTACCCTGACTACCCTCAACGGCTCGGGTCTTGCCAGCGATGGTCATCCGCTGACCTTTGAATTTGCCGATGATCGCACCTTGGTGGGTTACTACCTGGATGGCAGTGGCCAACGGGTGGAGGTGCTGCGCGCCGAATTGAATGCGCAGCAGCAGGGCAGCGATCTGGCTGGGCGGGTGGTGGTCACCCTCACCGGCCCGCTCGATCATCAGGGCAGCGACACGCTTTCCCTCGGTTTGCAGGTAAGCGCCAACGAGATCGATGGCGACAGCACCAACGCCAACCTGACCCTGACCGTCAATGATGGCAGTGATCCCGCATTGGGCATCGACAAGGGCGTCTCGCTGCAAGAGGGGGGCAACCAGAGCATCGATGGTCAGCTGCCGGTGACGGTGGGCAGCGATCGTCTGGTCTCCCTCAACTTTGAGGCGAGCCAGCCAGCGTTGGCGGGGCTCACCAGCCAGGGCAAGGCGACGACTTACGAGGTTAAAGACAACCAACTGATCGTCAAGGATTGGCAGGGCAAGGCAATCCTCACCGTTACCATCGGACTGGATGGCAAATACAACGTCTCCCTGACCGGCGTGTTTGACGAGCCGGAAGCGACCAACAGCCTCAACCTTGGCCTGAAGGTACAGGGTTCAGATTTTGACGGCGACAAGAGCAACCTCGGCACCCTCAATATCACCATTACCGATGGTGCCTTGCCGCAGGTAGACCCTGTCTCCCTCACGCTCACCGAAGATAGCAACTGGCAGCAAGGCCAGACCCTTGACGGTGATCTGACTATCACGGCTGGCAGCGATCCGCTGGCCAGCATCACTTTCGATGCCAATCAGCCGGGGCTGCAAGGGTTCACCTCGGGCAAGCAGGCCGTGACCATCGCGGTGGCCGATCATCGTATCGAGGGACGTACCCCAGATGGCAAGCTGGTGTTTGAGCTGACCCTCGGTAACGATGGCAAATACAGCTTTACCCTCCATCAACCGCTGGATCAGGGCAGTGCCGACAGCCTGCTCAAGGCGGGCTTTACCCTGCTCGACAGCGATGGTGACAAGGTCTCCTCCACTATTACCGTGGCGGTGGGTGATGGTGCCAATCCGACCATCTCTGCCGTGACCGGTACCACCATCACCGAGATGGCGCAAGGGGAGACGGCTGCCGTCAGCACCATGAGTTTCTCGGTCGCGCACGGCAGTGATGCCCTTGACCCAGCATCCCTCGGCTTTGATATCGCCGCTATTCAGAGCACCCTGACCGGACTCACCAGCCACGGTAACCCGGTCACTTTCGCTGTTGATCCCGCAACCGGCCAGCTGGTCGGAACCGCCGGTGGCCAGGTGGTGCTGCGCGCCGAGCTCAGCCTGGTCGATAACAACGGTAACTGGAGCGTCACCGCCAAGGTCACCCTGAGCGGCGAGCTGGATCACAAGGGGAGTGAATCCCTCAACCTGCCGCTGGCCGTCACCCTGGCCGATAAGGATGGCGATCGCATCGGTACCACGCTGCCGCTCACCATTGCGGACGGCAAGGCGCCGAGCTTTATTCCGGGCAAAGGCGTGTCCCTGGATGAGGGGGGCCTCACCGGCAGCAACAGCCTGAGCCAAACCGGTCACTTCGATGTGCAAGCCGGGTCGGATCGGGTGGTCGAGGTGGCCTTTGCCGATGGCAGCGAACAGCCTGCGCTGACCGCATTGGGTAAACCGGTGCAGTACGAGCTGGTGGATGGTGACCCGCAGATCCCCGGCAGCCAGCTGCTCAAGGGCTATGTGATGGTGGATGGCCAGCGGGTCGAGGTGTTCGAGGTCAAGCTGGTTGGCAGCCTCGATCAGGCGGGCAAGAACGGGTTTGACTATCAGGTCACCCTTTATCAGGGGCTTCATCAGGGCGCCAACGCCGTGATCGAGCTGCCCATCAAGGTGATCGTCAACGACTACGACAAGGCGGGCGGCAACAACGACAGCACCAGCGGCACCCTCAATATCCAGATTGGGGAAGGGGAAAAACCGACCCTGACCCTGACCGATGTAACCCTCAATGAAGGGCGCTTCGATGGCGCCAATTCTGCCACTGATGACCAGCAGACGAGCGGAAAGATCACCATCAAGGCCGACTCGGATCCGGTGACAGATGTGCGGCTGACCCTCTTCGGTCAGGTCATGGATACCAGCGGCAAGCCCATCACCCATAATGGCGAAACCCTGACCTGGAAAGCGGTTGGCACTGATGGTCACACCTTCCAGGCGGTGACCAGTGGCGGTCTGGTTGTGATGACGGTCTCCATCCCGACCGTCCCCGCCAGCATCGCCGCTCACACCAGCGCAGAGATAGGTTATCAGGTGACGGTGCATACCAACCTGGATCACGGGGCAGACAACAAGCTGGAACTGAATCTGCCGGTAGAAGTCACAGACAGTGACGGCAGCAAAAATCAGGGAACCGCCACTGTCACGGTGACTGATGGCATCAACCCAATCATATCCGCCATTGAACCGGTTCGGGTCGAGGAGTCTGATCTCGATGCAGTGAACGGTCAGCATCCGGGGACCACACCTGCAGGGAGTGGAGAAACCGATAGTGGCAAGGTGACCATCACCGCCGGTTCGGATCGGGTTGCCTCCCTTGAGCTGGATGTGGCTGCATTCAATCAGGCCAATCACCTCATGTCGGGTGGCAAAGCGGTTACGCTGGCTCCACACAGCACCGGCTGGTATCTGGCTACGGCCGAGGGGGGCAAACCCGTTTTCTGGGTCCACCTCGATGTTAACGGCAGTTACAGCGTCCATCTGGTTGGCCAGCTTGATCACGGTGCACAGGGCAAGGATGAGTTGACCATCGAAGTGCCGCTGTTTGTCACCGATCATGATGGCGATCGCAGTCCGAACGTCAGTGTGACCGTGACGGTACAAGATGACATGCCTATCGGCACTGTGCTGGCACATACCCTGAGCGAGGGGAGCAGTACCGTGACCGGCGATCTGCTGCCTACTGCCAATGAAGGTGCGGATGGTGCCCGCGTCGAGTCGATTACCATCAATGGCCAGACGTACGCCATCAATGGCTCTTTGATACAAGATGTGATGAGCCCCGATGGCAAGCAGGTGATGGGAACCCTGACCATCTCTGCCGATGGCTCCTACTCCTTCAATCCTGCGGCCGGTTTCAATCACGATGCAAGTCAGCTCAGCCAGGTGGTGACAGCCCATCTGGTCGATGGCGATGGCGATCGAGCAGACAGCACCCTGACCCTCAATCTGCAGGATGAAGGGGTGCGTTTTACCGTTAGCGCAGCCATTGGTAACGAAGATCAGGGGGCGCAAGACCCGAGGCTGGGTATCCCTATCAACATGCAGCTCGATATTGGCGATTTCGATCGCGGTGAGCATGTGGATCAGTTGCTTATCCAGGCGCCTGCCAATGCCCATGGCACCTTCTATTACAACGGGGTTGCCCTCACCACCACGGCTGATGGCAAGTGGTTTATCGTGCCGCCAGCGGCCATGGTGACCAGTGATAATGTTCACTACACCACTCAGGGGGTGACCTTTGTGCCTTCAAGCAACTGGTCGAGCTGGAGCAATGGCGGTCAGCCGCTGCACTTCCAGGTGCAACTGCAGGTCGGTGTCACCGCAGGGGCGGCACCTGCGGCTGTAACGGGGGATCTGGCTGTGACAGTGCGCGGCGTGGCCGACAAGCCGATGTGGGACACAGCCAACACCACTCGCCACTATGACACCAATGAAGACAGCACGGGTATCAAGCTGGACGTCAAGGCGAGCCTGACTGACACCGACAGCTCCGAGACGTTGACCTATCAGATCAAGCTGGAAGCGGGCAAGGGAACCCTGATGCTCAACGGTGTCGAGCTCAAGCCAAATAGCAGTGGCATCTACACCGTTTCGGTAGGCAACATCAACAAGGTGACTGTGGTTCCGGGCAAGGATTTCAGTGGTGACATCAAGCTGTCGGTGACGCCGATCAGCACCGAGAAGAACCCGATCGCTCAGGGTCAGGGTACGGCGCAGGGAGACAAAATTGATCTGGTGATCAATGTCAATCCGGTGGCCGATGACGCCAAGCTCACCGTGCGTGACATTCAGGGCAAGGAAGACACCCTGCTCGATCTGGGCAGCAAGATTGCCCTTGCTCATCTGGGTGACAAACTCGATGGCTCCGAGCAGATGTTTGTCCGCATCAGTGGCCTGCCTGACGGTGCAACCTTGTTGCTGGGTGGTTCCGCCGTTGCACAGAACATAGCCGGTTACTATGAGGTTCCTTTTGATCGGATTGGCGAACTCAAGCTGCAACCGCCGAAAAACAGCAACGTCGATTTCGACCTGACCATCAAGGGGGTGGTGAAAGACACGGCGACCTTGACCGATGCCAGTGGCCAGACCCATACCGTGGTGAACGAGAAGGAGACGGGCTCCCAGACCATTCATGTGGATCTGGTGGGGGTGGTGGATCAGCCCCATTTCGAGCTTGGCAATACCGGCTGGGAGGTAGAGGGGACAGGCTATGCCACCACAGTGGGTGAGGATGGACGGGCACCGCTCAACTTTACCCTCACCTCGGGCGAGTGGGCCGATACCCCGCACGACACCTCCGAGAGCCTCAACGTGGTGCTGCAAGGGCTGCCGGAAGGTGCCCGGGTCTTTGATGCCAATGGCAAGGAGCTGACCCTCACCTTTGCCGGACTCGACGCCCATGGCAAGCCGACCTATCAGGTCGATGTCTCCGATTTTGGCAACCTGCTTATTCAGCCGCCCCATAACAGCACGGCGGATTTGAACCTGATCGCCAAGGTGGTGGTGACCGAGAACGATGGCGACCACAAGAGCTTCGATGTGCCGCTGCATATCAAGGTGGAGCCGGAGATTGACGCCAACGACTACAGCAAGACCAGTCATGGCCTGGAAGATCAGTTTACCGTGCTGGACTGGCATCCGACCCTTACTGACGGCGCCGAGAAAGTCACGGCGCTGAGTCTCTCCGGGGTGGAGGATGGCTACCAGATCTGGCTGCGAGTCGGCGGTGTCGAGAGCCAGCTGATCTTGGTCAGTGGCAAGGTCACCCTGACTGCTGCCCAGCTCGACAGCCTGCTCAACGGGGGCCAGCTGCTGGTGAAGGCGCCGGAGGATAGCGATCGGGATACCACTATACAGAGCCACGTCACCGTGACCCAGCATGATGTGGATTCGGGCGCGGTGGCCGAGAAGGTGATCGATGGCAATCTGCATGTCGATATCCAGGCCGTGGTGGAGCCCGATGGCGTGCTGACCCAGAGCGGTGGAGCTCTCGTGGGGCAGAGCGGTGCTGATATAGACCTGACTGGACGCTTCGTCTTTACCGACCTCGATCCCTCGAGCGTGGAGGAGATCGACTATCTGGTGATCAACCTGCCGGTGTTGAATGGTGGTGCAGGCGATCAGTTCGTGGTGGTTGGCGGTATCAACAACGGTAACGGCAGCTGGATCGTGCCGGCGGGCAACCTCGGCAGCTTCAAGCTGCATGCGCCGGACGGGTTTGTCGGCAAGGTCGAACCGATCCGCATCGATGCCATGGTGATCGACAGGGGCGATGATGGCGATGCCAGTGCCCATGTCAAAGTGAGCCTGGAAACCAGTGCCGAATTTGAGAACCAGCCAGTGACGCCCAAGACGCCGGCGGCGACTGTCGATATCGACGACAACGCCGTGCTGGTGGGCAAGGAGGATATCCGGGTTGATTTTGGTCAGCAGCTCAAAGGCGTGATCCATATCGGCGCCGCCGACCAGGCGAGCGACGAGGTGACCATTGTCCTCAAGGGGTTGCCAGCGGGCGTCACCATCAGCGGGGCCGAGTACAATATCTCGACCGGTGAATACGTCATCAAGGTGCCGCCGTCACTGGCGGGCCTGGAAGGGTTGACCCTTGGCTTGCCACAGGACTTTGCTGGCTCGCTCAATATCGAGGTGAAGGTGGTGAATACCGATACCGCCAGTGGCGATATCAAGGTTGACAGCAGCACGGTTAGGGTCGATGTGGCCCCCGTAGTCGATGTGAATGGTGGTCGTGGCGAGCATCCGGAACTGACACTGACCGTGCAGGACACCAATCAGGACGGGCAGCCGGACAATCTGGAAGATAGCGAGATCCACCTCGATCTCTCGGTGAAACTGGCCGATATCAGCCCCTCCATCGCGGGCGGCGGTCTCGAAACCGTTGAGCGGGTCACCATCACGGTGGATACGAAATATGGTTACTTCCTCGATGGCAGCGGCAATCCGGTCAACACCCTGGTGGTCAACGATGTGGCAGCCCTCAAGGACTTGGTGTTTGTGCCCAAAGAGCACTTCAGCGGTCAGGTACCGCTCGACATCAAGGTCGATATCGTCGATACCGCGCTGGTCGGCGGCCAGCAGGTGACTGACAGCGGCAGCTGGAGCGGACAGGTCGGCTTTGAGGTGAGACCGGTCAACGATCCGGCCCAGCTCTCGGTGCATAGCGTCACCGGGAGCGAGGATGGTACGGTCAACCTTGCCGGATTTGGCGCAACCCTAATCGATAACGATGGCTCGGAGCAGATCGTCGCGCTGCAGATCAAGGGGGTACCGGATGGCTTCACCCTGTCGGCTCCGGCGGTCAACAATGGTGGCGGCGTCTGGCAGATCCCGGTGGGGACCGATTTCTCCAAGCTGACCCTGATCCCGCCAGCTGATTTCAGCGGCACCGTGGAGCTGTCGCTGAGCGCCTTTACCCTCGACAAGGGGCTCACCATTCCACTCGAAACCAGTGGCAGCTTTACCGTCACCGTCAATCCGGTGGGGGATGCCCTTATCGCCGACATTCAGGGTCAGGCGAGCGGTACCGAAGGGGATGTGATCACGCTGGATCTGGGGCTGGAGACCCGGGATACCCAGCCAACCGGCGGCAGTGCGGGTAATGTGCATGAGAACAAGCCAGAGCAGGTGCGGGTCACCATCGAAGGGGTGCCTGATGGCGCCGAGATCCGCTTGCCAAATGGCGTGGCGGGGACGGTTGTTGATCTGGGTGGCGGTCGCTGGCAGGTCACTACCGAGGGCGGCAAGCTGGGTACGGTCGAGCTGGTGACCAATGATGCCAACGGTGCACTGGATCTCAAGATCACCGCCCAGAGCCTCGACAACGGCACCCTTGGCCCCGAGGTCAATGGCACCATCCATGTGGAGGTGAGCCCGGTCAACGATGCGCCAATCAACGTATTGCCAACGACCCCTCAAGTCGCGCAGGAAGATCAGCCCTTCGTTATCCACGGTTTGCAGGTGAAAGATGTGGATGCGGGCAACAGCCCCATCAAGATCACCCTCTCGGTGGAGCATGGTACCCTGACGCTGCCTGCTGGCAGCGGCGTGACGGTGGTCGGCAACGGCACCGGTTCGCTGGTGCTGACCGGCACGCTGGCCGATCTCAATGCCTTGCTCTCTGGTGGGGTCACCTATCAGGGCAACAGTGATTTCTACGGCAATGACGCTCTGACCATGGTCACCAACGATCAGGGGAACACGGGTAGTGGCGGGGCACTCAGCGATACCGATGTGCTGCCCATCGAGGTGCAGCCGGTCAACGATGCGCCGGTCAATCAGCTGCCTGGCAGCATGACGGTCAAAGAGGATGGCTCCCTGTCGCTCTCTGGCGTCAGCGTGAAGGATGTGGATGCAGGCAGTGCGCCTGTCTCCATGGTGCTGCGGGTCGAGCATGGTGTGCTGACCTTGCTGGGTGCAACCGGTGCCGTGATTGTGCAGGGGGCGGGTACCAGCGAGATCACCTTGGTGGGGTCGCTGGCTGATCTCAACCAGTTGCTGGCAAGCAACCTGCACTATGAACCGGCCAAAGATTTCTGGGGAGAGGATACCCTTACCGTCACTACCTCTGATCAGGGCAACAGTGGTGCGGGCGGTTCTCTGAGCGACACCGATCAGGTGACAATCACTGTCACTCCCGAGCCGGATATGCCGGGTCTGACGGTGGATCAGCATGCGTTCCATGCCTTGCAGGGGGCCGTTATCCCCCTTGGCATCAATGCCAGCGTGGTCAATCCGGCAACCGGTGAGCTCTCCATCCGCATCAGCGGTCTGGATGGGGCGCAGGTGCAGGACGAGCATGGTCAGATCGTTGGTCATGCCGATGGCAATGGCGACTGGCTGATCCCGGCCGATCACTCGGTTCTGCTCTACTTCAGCGGTTTTGGCGACGGTGACCATGTGCTGGGGATCAGTGCCGAGTCGAGTGTCGGCGGCTCAACCGTCAGCACGCCCCTTGAGACCATTACGGTGCACGGCCAGAGTGGTAATGAGTTGGTCGGTTCCGATCAGGGGGATTGGCTGTTTGGCTCCGCTGGCGATGACCGTCTATTAGGGGGGCATGGCAACGACATCCTCACCGGCGGGGCTGGCAGCGATCTCTTCGTCTGGCAGAACGGGGATGAGGGGAGTCAGGGGCAGCCCGCCATCGATACCATCACCGACTTCCATCCGGAACAGGGGGACAAGATCGATCTGGCTGATATGCTGCAAGGGGTCACTGGCAATGGTGTCGATGATCTGCTCAAGCATCTCTCAGCCTCGGTGACCACGGGGAGCAATGGCCTGAGCGATGTGAATCTCTCGGTTTCCCCCGCGGGTGATGGCCAGATAACTCAGCAGATCACCCTGAAGGATGTGGATCTAACCAGCTGGAATCTCACCAGCACCTCGTCCCACGATATCCTGCAGAGCATGCTGGAAGATCAACATAGCCTGATCATCCAGCACCCCTGATAGCGTGCGTGAAGCTTAAAAAAGAAGAGCCGGCAATTGCCGGCTCTTTGTTTATCTCTGCGTGGATTGTTTTTATGCGGCCGTAAGGGCCGGGGATTCAGGCCAACGCCTGGGCCAGCAGGTGGATCGGATGTTCACAGCGGAAGCTGGTGCTCATCTCGATCTGCCATTTGCAGGTCTCGCAGTCGGTGATCACCAGATCGGGGGAGAGGCGGTTGATTTGATCAAATAGCCCCTCGCCGATGGTCTGGCTGGTCTGGTAGTTCTCCGACTTGAAGCCGTAGGTGCCGGCGATACCGCAGCACTGGGACTCCAGCACCGTCACCTTGACTCCGGGAATGGCGCGCAGCAATTCGAGGGTGTAGATGACGCCCCCCATCTTCTCCATGTGGCAGGGGGTGTGGTAGGCGATGTGCAGATTGAGCGGCTTCATCGCCGGTTTGTTGCCCTTGTAGAACTCGTTCCACAGGAAGCGGGTCACCAGCGAGATGCGATCCCGCACCTTGTGGTTATCCTGCTCCAGCAGGTGGGGGTATTCGTCCCGCAGGGTGAAGCCGCAGGTGGAGGAGGTGGCCAGCAGCGGCATCTCGTTGCCCAGCAGGGAGTCCTCCATCTGCTTGATGTTGAAGGCCGCCTGTTGCTTGGCCTTGTCCATGAAGCCGTTGGCAATCAGCGGCACGCCGCAGCACTTCTCCCGCTCCAGCAACTGCACGCCGATGTTCATGGCGTTGAGCACCTGTACCAGCTCCTTGCCAAGCTGCGGGTGGTTGTAGTTGACATAGCAGCCGTGGAAGTAGGCGATCTGCCGCGCAAAGCGGGCCTGAGATTCTTTTTGCTTCTTGTACCAGCCGCGGAAGGTGCCCTGGGAGTATTTGGGCAGATCGCGGTGGGATGAGACCCCCAGCGCCTTGTCCAGCACCAGCTTCATCGGCTTGAGGCCGGTGGTGAAGTTGACCACCGGCGCCATCAGGGTAGACATGCTGCCCATCAGATCGGTGTGGGAGAGCACGAACTCGCGGATCCCCGGTTTGAAACCGCTGTACTGATGCTTGGCCTTGGCAATGATGTCACCGATGCGCACCCCGCTCGGGCAGGCTACTTCGCAGCGCTTGCAGTTGGTGCAGTGTTTGAGGGCGCTATCGAACAGCTCGGGGCTCTTGATGCGCAGCCGCTCCCCATCCGGGCCCGCCTGTTTCGGGCCGGGGTAGGCGGGGTTGGCCTTGGCCACCGGGCAGTAGGCGGTACAGACGGTGCATTTGATGCACTGATCGAAAGTTTGGTTGGCGTGATCCAGTAGCATGTCAGTTCTCCTCCCGGCGATGATGAAGACACGGGATATGGGACGTAGTAATCATTGGGCCGCGCCCAGAATATGGCCGGCAGCCTGCCAGCCGGTGGCAACGGCAACGCCGGAGCCTGAGCCCTCTTTAATGGGGTCGTAATGGGCCAAGACACTGCCAGCGCCATAGAGGTTGGTGAGCGGTTTGCCGCCACGCAGCACTCTGAGTTTGTTGTCGGTCTTGACCCCGAAGCCCATGAAAGGGTGATGGTCGAACAGGCGGCGACCGGCCCAGGCGTCACGCTCCTCCAGACTCAGCACATCGGCATCGAAGATGGGCTCGCGAATGCCACGCAGACGGGACTCCAGCCCACGGCTGAAGAAGCTGCCGGAGGCGAGCACGAAGTTGTCCGCCTCGAACAGCTGATCATCGCCATTCTGGGTATGTACGCCGACCACCCGGTCACCGTCGTAGCGGGCGCCCAGCACCCGCTCGCTGGTGAGGAAGGTGCCGCCAAGGGCCATAAAGCGGCGCTTGAGCGCCTCCTGCATTCTCATTCCGATCAGAGACGGCGGCATGGTGGCCACCTCCTTGATGGTGCAGCCGGTACGCTGTTCCAGCTCCGCCAGACGCGGGCCTACCAGCCCCAACGACAGGCAGGCGGGCAGCACGATATGGCGGCAGCCGGGTACGCCGCTCTCCTGCACCATGCGGCTGATCTCGCGGGCCAGATCGGCCACCAGATGATGCTTGTCACACAGGCGCGCGATATCGGCTGAGCGAAACTCGTGGGGATTGCGGCTGAATTCCGCCAGCTGGGGCAGGCGGATTTCGCCAGTCAGAATGCGGCAGTGGGCAAAGCGCGGATGGGTCGCCAGATTGGCGGCCGCCAGTGCCGGATGAAAGTCACGAAAGCCCTCGAGGGTGGCCAGCAGCAGCACGTCCGGGATCGGCGCATCGGTCACGCAGGCACAGGTATCGGGGGAGAGCCAGGTACGCTTGAGGGTGCCGATGGGGGTCAGGCGCTGGTGATTGGTGTCGTGGCGCACTAGAGGCAATCCCTGTTCGGCGCAGTGGCGCTGCAGATCGGCCAGGCTCGCTTCGATATTTTGCATTCCGACTTTGCTGTAGGGGTGATCCGGATGGGCTGCCATAAATGCAGGCAGCGTCGCGCGGGGATCTCCCTCGCTTTCGAGCAGATCGACTGAGCCGGAGGAGAAGTGCAGGGCACTCTGGCCGGAGGCCATCAGCAGAGTCTTCTGGCCCGCCTCCACCAGCCGCAGGGCAGCCGAGAGTCCCGCCATGCCACCGCCGATAACGATATTGTCAAACTTCATGACGGCTCTCCTTGTGAGTGGTCTCGCTGGTTGGGTCGCGTGGGGTATCGGCGACCAGCTGTGGCGCCGTCCATTCCCCCAAGCCAAACAGCCCTTCGTAGATCCAGTAGGTGAACTCGGCCTCGCGCAGGGCATCACCCCACAGGACGGGGCGGGTTCCCTTGTAGCGCTCTTCCAGGAACTGGCGCAGCATGACGCAGGCCTGACGACCGTCCGCCTTGCCATACTCCTGCATCAGGCCGGCGGCGCGGTAGGCACACAGCTCGCCCTGACAGGGCCCCATTCCCAGACGGGTGCGGCGGCGCAGATCGATGAGGTTGTCCACATCCAGCTCGCGCAGGGCGTATTCGATTTCGCCCGCAGTGACCATTTCGCACTCGCAGATCAGGGCGTTGGCCTTGGGATTGTCACGGAAGAAGGCGATGACCCGCTCGCCGTGGCGGTATTGGGCTGAGCCTTCGACCGGCACCGAGAGACCGGGGGCGGAGACCTTTTCCGGATCCCGCGAGCCGGGCAGGCTCAGTTCGGCGGTCTGGCAGGGCTTGCTGTTACCGAGTTTCTTGGCCAGCAGATCGGTGGCCCACTCAGCCATCAGGCGGTAGGTCATCAGCTTGCCGCCGGTGATGGTGTTGAAGCCCTTGAGACCATCCCGCTCGGCGTGATCGAGCAGCACGATACCGCGGCTGATGTTGCGGCCGGTGTCGTCACCGTCCACCGCCACCAGCGGGCGCACCCCGGCGTAGGCGCGCAGCAGACGGGTGCGGGCCATGATGGGAGCGAGCTTGATCCCCTCGCGCAGCAACACTTCGACCTCTTCGGGTTCGACGGTGAGCTGGTCAATCTTGTTGTAATCGATGCGACTGGAGGTGGTGCCGATGAGGGAGATGGTATCGCCCGGCACCAGAATGTCCGCATCCGCCGGTTTGCGGGCGCGGTTGAGCACCAGCTGGTTGATGCGGTAATCCATGATGAGCAGGGAGCCCTTGGCCGGGAACATGCGGATGCCGAGATCGGCGTATTCGCAAATTTGCTGGCCCCAGATGCCGGCGGCGTTGATCACCTCCTGACACTCCACCTCGAACGCTTCGCAGGTGCGGGTGTTGATGGCCTTGACCCCGTGCACCCGATCTTGCGTGCGCAAGAGCCCCAGCACCTTGCAGTGGGTAAAGATGCGCGCGCCGTGCTCTTTGGCGTCCAGCACGTTGGCAGCAGCAAGGCGGAACGGGTCGACCGTGCCATCCGGCACATGGATGGCGCCGATCATCGCCGGGTTGGCATTGGGCTCGAGCAGCAGCGCTTCGCGGGGATCAAGTTGGCGAGTTTCGATACCGGCCAGGGCGCAGGCATCCATAAAGGTGCGTTGGAAATTGATGTCATCTTCCGGCAGGGTGAGGAAGAGGCCGCCCGTGTCCTCGACACAGTGGCTGGCAATCCGCTTGAGGATGCGGTTTTCCTGGATGCATTCGCGGGCGGACTCCTGATCCGTTACCGCGTAGCGGGCACCGGAGTGGAGCAGGCCGTGGTTGCGGCCGGTGGTGCCGGCGGCGATATCATCGCGCTCGAGCAGGATGCAGTCGATGCCGCGCAGTGCGCAATCGCGCATGATGCCGGCCCCTGTGGCACCGCCGCCTATGATGACGACTTGTGTAGTTATTCTTTTCATTGTTGCCCGTCTCATCTCTTCCAGATGAGGCCAGTGTGGCCTACTTCTGAGTGGAAATGTTTGATATGGGCCAAATTTGCGTTCGCAAACGCTCATTTGCTCGCGCGTTAATGAGCATTATGTGACATTTGTCACGCTTGTTATCGCATCGGTTTGTAGGCTGTTGGCGAATAACAGGCACAAAAAAGGGGCATCGGATGCCCCTTGTCACTGTTTGACGAGTCTGGTGGGGGTGTGATGCGTCAGCCGCAGCACTTCTTGTGCTTTTTGCCGCTGCCACAGGGGCAGGGATCGTTGCGTCCTGCCTTGAGGGGGGCTGGATCCTGCTCTCCCTCGGTGTAGACCCAGCGCCCCTGATAACGCACGAAGCGAGAACGCTCATGGAGGCAGTGACGCTCATCCCCTTCCAGAAACCAGGCTTTGAACTCCACCATCCCGGTTTCATCCTCCGGGCCACCCTGGCTGGCGATGATCTCGAGACCATCCCAGCGGGTGTCGATGCGTGAAAGCTCTTCGGCGGTGAGGCCGCCAAGGTGGGCCGGGTGCCAGCTATGGACCAGATACTCCCCCAGACCAAGCACAAAAGCGCTGTAGCGCGAGCGCATCAGCTGTTCCGGGGTGTCAGCCACAGCGCCACTGTGACGTGAGCCACAGCACAATTCGAGAGAAAGGGTTGAGCCGCAAGGACAAAGATTCATGATTTTTACGTTCTGGCCGATTTGTTTAAGGGAATTGTAACGAAAGCTGGGCTCGCCCTGCCAGCACCTATACTGATGAGTAAGCAAGGAATTCCAATAAAAACAGCTGCAAGGATGTGAAAGATGACGCTAAAGCAGAAAATCCTGTTACTGGGTGCAGTACCCGTGCTGCTGATGGCCCTGGTGGTCAATCTCAGTAACTACATGGTCTCCAAGCGCGATCTGGAGTCTGATCTGGTGGTGGCGAGGGAAAATGCCATCAAGGAGCGTAAAGCGCTGCTCAGCAGTTACATCATGATGGCCAAAACCGCCGTCGATGCCGTGTATTCCCTGCCGGATTCTCCGGAAAATCGTCAAAAGGTCAAAGAGTTGCTCAGGCCGCTGCGTTACAGCAGTGACGGCTACTTCTTTGTCTATGACTTCGAGGGCAACACCATACTGTTGCCGGTGCGTACCGAGCTGGAGGGGAAAAACCGCTGGAACGACAAGGATGCCAAGGGCAAGTTGCTGATCCAGGAGATCCTCAAGTCGGCCCGTCAGGGGGATGGTTTTACCGAATACTGGACGGCCAAGCCCTCCATCAGTCGCGATGCCCCCAAGCTGGCCTTTACTCTGGTGCTGGACAAATACCAGTGGGCTATTGGTACCGGTTTTTATATCGATGATATCGACAACGAACTTGCGGCCTTGCGGGCAGAGCGCGAGAGCAACATGCATGCCTCGTTGCAGAGCAGTGTGCTGGTGATCCTGCTGATCCTGGGTATCACCCTGGCGGCGACCGTCATTGTGGGCAACCGGGTCACCAAGCCGTTGGCGGATGCGGTGCTGGCATTGAACGATATTGCCAACGGCGACGGGGATCTGACCCAGCGTCTCAAGGTGCAGAGTCAGGACGAGATTGGCCAGCTGGCCAGCGCTTTCAACCGCTTTGTCGAGCGGATCCAGTCGGTGGTAAGTCAGGTGGGCGAGACCAGCAACCACCTCTTTAGCGCGGTCGACAAGTTGCACCATCTGAGCGAGCACTATGACCATCAGATGCAGGGCCACAGCCGCGAGACCGATCAGGTGGTCACAGCGGTGACCGAAATGAGCTCCACCGCGCAGGAGGTGGCGGCCAGTGCCTCCAATGCCGCGACGGCAACCAGCGATGCGGCCCGTGAATCGGACGCCGCCCGAGGTGTGGTGAGCGGGGCCATCAACAGTATCAACCGGCTGGTGGGGGAGGTACATACCGCCTCCGGCGTTATCGAGCAATTGGCGCAAGAGACCGCCAAGATTGGCTCTGTGGTGGAGGTCATTCGCGGCATTGCCGAGCAGACCAACCTGCTGGCGCTGAACGCCGCTATTGAGGCGGCCCGTGCCGGTGAGCAGGGGCGGGGCTTTGCGGTGGTGGCGGACGAAGTGCGTTCGCTGGCCGGCCGTACCCAACAGAGCACCAAAGAGATCAACGAGATGCTGCAACGTCTGCAGGGCGGGGTGAAGCAGGCGGTGGAGGTGATGCAGGCGAGCGAGGATCGCAGCCAGGAGACGGTGCAGGAGGCGAGCCATATCGCCAGCTCCCTCGACAGCATGGTGATGGCGGTCAGTACCATCAACGACATGAACATCCAGATCGCCACCGCCGCCGAGGAGCAGCACGCGGTCTCCGAGGAGATCAACAAGAACCTGGTGGCCATTCAGCAGATTGTCAGCGAGCTGACCAGCGCGGCGGTGGAATCCAACAGCACCACCCGCGATCTGGCCAGTACCGGCGACAAATTGCGCAAACTGGTATCGCAATTCCGATATTGATCCTGCCTGGGTCCGTGACGGCAACCACAAGATGCGGCCTGACCCCCGGTTCAGGCCGCACTTTATTTGGGGATTGACCAATAATGTGTGAAAATTGCCAGCCTCTTTTTTTCAGCCTTTGCCCCATACCCTATGAATGAGATCGTGAAAGGTAGTATCGATTTGATCCGGCAGCTCAACTACGGCCTGGTCTATGCCAGCCTGGAAGAGCACAAGGAGCTGTCGCGCACCGATCTCTCCCGCCTGACCGGCCTCTCGCCTGCCAGTATCACCAAGATCACCAGGGAACTGCTCGATGGCGGTTTGGTGGTCACCTGTGGTGAAAGTTCAGTGGGGCGCGGCCGTCGTCAGACCTTGCTGCGCATCAACGAACGCCGCTTCCAGTTTCTCTCCATGCGTCTCGGCCGTGGCTACGTGGATATGGCGCTGTTTGACTTTTCCGGCCGTTCGCTGGCTCGCCAGCGCCACCTCTTTACCGAGGAGGAGCGCGCCGATCTGCTGGGCAGTCTGGTACACGCCATCAAGGTGTTTTTGCCGAGAAAATCTCTCAGTCTGGCCTGTATCGCCCTCTGTCTGCCGGGTCAGGTAGAGCGCCACTCCGGTATGGTCAAGCACTTCCCCTTCTACGATCTGCGCAACTGGCCCCTTGGCCCGACTCTGCAACAGGCGTTCTCGGTACCTGTGCTGGTGAGCGGTGACGTGCGCACCTGGATCCAGGCCGAGCGGGAGTGGGGGGCCGCCAAAAATTGCGCCGACGCGGTGCTGGTGTTTGTCCACAACGACATCGGGGTCGGCATGGTGGTCAATGGTCAGCTTATCGAGAGCGAGAATGCGCTGCTCGGGGATCTCAGCCACCTGCAGCTCGAGCCCTATGGCCAGCGCTGCTACTGCGGCGGTTTTGGCTGCGCCTGCACCCTGGTGACCAATCAGGCGCTGGAGGCGCAATACCGGGATCTGCGCGAGCGGATGCAGGAACACGACTTGCCCGAGAGCGTCACCATCCGCGAGCTGTGCGAGCTGGCGCTGGCAGGCAACAGCCTTTGTCAGGATATTCTCCATCAGGCGGCAGGTCGCCTCTCCAAGGTGCTCTCCAATCTCATCTGCCTGCTCAATCCGGGCAAGCTGCTGCTCGGGGGCGAGATCACCCGTGCCGATCGGCTGCTGTTCCCCATGCTGCACCAGTCGCTGGCCAGCCAGTTGCCCGCCGAATATCTGGTTCGGCTGCAGATTGAATCCACCCACTTCTACGAAGATCCCACCAAGCCCACTTCGGTGCAGGTGCACAAGGCGCTGCGCGATGGCAGCCTGTTGCTGGAGCTGCTGCGCAGCTGTCAGGAGTCGTAAGACAAGAGGAGTTGGCGCAGTGTCTGGCGAAAAGGGCAGGGATTGCTGTTCCGCCAGCGCGTAACTCGGTACAATCTTGCGCTTTTCCGGCAGTCCCCCTGTTATCGGGCCCTGTGGCGCCGTGACTTGTTGGCACCGCTGCCGTTCCTGTTTTGACTCCAGTTGTGAACCTAGATGAAGCCTGTTCCTGATCACGCCGTCAACCGCCTGCGGGCTTGGCGCAAGAGTATCTCTACCCGACCGTTTCTTGCCCGTGGCGGCACCCTGGCCCGCTGCCCGGCTTGTCAGCTGCGCGAGGATTGGTGTGCCTGCGAGTGGCGCCCCGAGCTCAAAGCGGAGGCCGGTTTCTGCCTGCTGATGTATGACAGCGAGCCGATGAAGCCCTCCAACACCGGCCGTCTCATCGCCGATGTGTTGCCGGATACCACCTGGGCCTTTCTCTGGTCACGTACCCAGCCCCATCCAGAGTTGCTGGCCCTGCTGGCCGATCCCGCCTGGCAGCCCTATGTGGTCTTTCCCGCTTGCGAGAAGGAGCCTGCCCGCCTGACCGGCGAGGTGACGCTGGCACCGGGTAAAAAACCGCTCTTTATCCTGCTCGATGGCACCTGGCCGGAGGCGCGCAAGATGTTCAACAAGAGCCCCTACCTGGACGGTTTTCCGGTGCTCGCCATCAAACCCGATGCGCTCTCCACCTACGGCATGCGGGTGGCCAACAGCGAGGAGCACCTCTGCACCGCCGAAGTGGCGGCCTGCGTGCTGGAAGTGGCGGGAGAGCTCAAGGCAGGGCAGGCACTGCAGCACTGGTTCAACTTGTTCAGCAGCCGCTACATGGCCGGTCGGGTCAGCCGTTTCCCCGGTGCCGATGAGGATCATCTCTGTGAGGCGCTGGCGGCCATCAAGGAAGCGAACGTCGCTTCAACGGTTTGCTAACGGGGCCCTCTTCTGAGGAGGCAGGGGCCTGATAGCTCAAATCAATGAAAATCAGGAATCAATTGGCTGCCACTGTTTCGTTAGATTCATGGTCAGTGGCCCGTTAGGATAGCGGACAGCCTGTGCAGCCCCCCGCACAACGTCGTTTTGGTTATATCCGGTTGCTCCTTCGGGCAACCCACTCTCGTGAGGTCTATGGATGGAATTGGAACTGGTTACCCTGTTTGCCCTGTTCGGTGTAGCGCTTGTCGCCGGCTTTATCGATGCCATCGCCGGTGGCGGTGGCCTGTTGACGGTACCGGCCCTGCTGGCCACCGGCATGCCCCCCGCGCTGGTGCTCGGCACCAACAAGCTGCAGAGTAGTTTTGGCTCCTTCTCTGCCACCTGGTTCTATGCTCGCAAGGGGCTGCTTGAGTGGGCCATGATCTGGCCTGCGGTGATCTGCACCTTTATCGGTGCGGCTATCGGCACGCTGGCAGTGCAGAACATAGACGCCGCCATTCTCGAGCGCCTGCTCCCTTTCCTGCTGATGGCTTTTGCCTGCTACTTCTACTTCTCGCCGCGGGTAAGCGATGCCGAGAGCTCCCGCCGTCTGACTCCCATGCTGTTTGCGCTGCTGGTGGGGGGCGGCGTCGGCTTTTATGACGGCTTTTTCGGGCCGGGCACAGGCTCGTTTTTTGCCATCGGTTTCGTGGCGCTGGCAGGGTTTGGCATGGCGCGGGCCACCGCCCATACCAAGCTGCTCAACTTCACCTCGAATATCGCCTCCCTGCTGTTCTTTGCGCTCGGTGGCAAGGTGGTGTGGAGTGTCGGTTTTTGCATGGCGCTGGGGCAGTTTATCGGCGCCCGCTTTGGCTCCAAGATGGTGCTGAAAAAAGGGGTGAAGCTGATCAAGCCGCTGCTGGTGACCGTCTCCTTGCTGATGTCTGCCAAGCTGGTGTGGAGCCAGTATCCGGAGTTGTTTGCCTGGATCTGATGTGCGCCTTGCTTGCCGCATCGCAATTGTTAACGGGGCCCTTGGGCCCCGTTGTCATATCAGGTGTTTTACACGGCTAGCGCGGCGTGTCGCTGCGGTGGAGAAAGTGTTGGTGCAGGGCGCTCACCAGCCTGGCAATGCGCTCGCGCTTTAGGCTGTTTGGCCGGTAGACCAGATGCAGGGGGCGGCCCAGCCCGGGCAGTGGGCGCGCCATCTCCCCCTGTTCTCCCACCAGCCCCAGCAGGCCAGCGGGGAGCAGCACAGGGCCAATGCCTGCCTTGGCGAGTTCGATGAGCGCCAGATAGGAGTCGAGCTCCATGGTGGGCTCCAATCCCATATCTGCCAGCGGTTGGCGCAGGTAGCGGTTGGAGGGGTTCTCCAGATCCATGGTGAGGATCTTGCGCCTGCTCTCTGCGCTGGCTGGCGGCAGGATCTGCTGCGCCTCGCCCACCAGATAGAAGGGCTCCTCAAGCAGCAGATCGGCGCCGAGGCCATGGCCGGGAGGGAGCCGACCGGCGCAGATGCCGAGCAGGGCATCGCCGCTGCGCACCCGTGCCAGAATGACCGGCGTGTGGTGGGTGGAGAGGGCAAGGTGGGGATCGCGCTCCAGATAGTCGCGCATAAAGTGGGCGAGATAACCCGCCAGCAGGGTTTCGGAGCAGGCGATGGGGAGGGGGCTCTGATCCGCCAGATCCTGGCTATCGGCCAGCACCCCCTTCATTTCGGCCAGACTCGGGGCCACTCGTTCCAGCAGCTCCTTGGCCTGCGGGGTGAGGCGGATCTGGCGCCCCTCCGGCTCGATCAGCTTCTTGCCGAGGCGCTGCTCCAGCTGGGCAATTCGCTTGCTCACCGCCGACTGGCTGATATAGAGGCGACTGGCCACCTTGGCCATGGTTCTTTCACTTGCCAGCAGGCTCAGCGTCTCCAGCCCTTCCAGTAACATCTCGCCCCCTTGTTTATCGCCATCAGGATCGTCACAGATTGAGCGCTACCTTAGGGGCTGACTGGTTCAGGAGCAAGGGTCGTTTGCTGCCTTGGCCGGTCGAATGCGCCATTCGCTTAAGGGCGGCGCGAAGATCACCAGATTGCCGATGAGGCTGATCACCACTCCGGCCACCGAGACCGGCTGCCAGACAAAACCTTCGTAAAAGGTGGAGAGGGTAAGTGCCACCAGCGGAAAGAGCACTGTGGCGTAGGAGGCCTTGCTGGCACCGATGCGCCCCACTAGCGTCAGGTAGGCGGTAAAAGCGATCACCGAGCCAAACAGGGCGAGGTAGACCATGGCCGCCAGATAGTGGCCATCGGTCGGCACCACCAGTTGCTGCCCGAGCAATATGACCCAGCCCAGCAACAGCACCACGCCGTAAACCATGCCCCAGGGCACCAGTTGCAGTACGTGGTAGCCGTGGCGTTGGCCCCGGGCCGAGACCAGATTGCCCAGCGAAAAGCAGAGGGTGCCGCAACAGGCGAGCAGCAGCCCCTTCCAGCCGTTTGCACCCAATTGCGCATCTGCCAGCACCGGCCAGAACAGTAACAGGGTGCCAAAGAGCCCCAGCAAAGAGCCTTGCAACCAGCGCAGGGTGGGGCGCTTGTTCTCGAACAGCCAGAGGTTGAGGCCGTTGAAGATGCTGGCACTGGCAAAGATCACTGCCGACATGCCGCTCGGGATATAGCGGGTGGCGTGGTAGAAGCAGAGAAAGTTGGTGGAAAAGAGCAGGGCACCGAGCAGTGCTGCGTAACGCTGGCCGTGCCAGGGGAGGCGCGGAAAGCGGCCGCTGGCGGTGAGCAGTGCAAACAGCGCAACCGCTGCCAGCAGGAAGCGATAGAGCACCGACACCTCGATGGGGATGGGGCCAAGTTGCCAGGCGATGGCAATCCAGGTGCTACCCCAGATAAGCACGGTGGCAAGATAGAGCATCAGATTCATCACAGTTCCGGTGAGTCAGGGAGAGATGACCCACTATGGGGCGAGCCCTGATGGCTGGATTGCACCATCTTGCGGTTTTTCATCGTCACGCGCTGTCATCTGCGGGCGCGGTCGGTAAGATGGATGGCAGCGGCATAACATGTACACCGGAACAGGCGGCAGGGGCGAATGAAAACAGCAGGGGTATTTGATGCACTGGTCAGCACCGGCGCCCGGCTGGAGGACGCCTGCTGGCTCGAACCCGGGCTTGGCGTCGCCAGTTGGCGCAACTGCTATGACCAGACCCGCTATCACAAGCCGGGCCACCACACCCTGAGCGTCTATCTGCAAGGAGGCGAGCAGACCGAGCGACTCGATGGGCCGGGTGGCCACGGCGGCACCGGCAAGGTGTGCATTATGCCGGATCACCACAGATCCGAGTGGCTGGTGCGCGAAGAGTTTCGCTTCTTTCATCTCTACTTCACCCCGGCTCACCTCACCCGTATCGCCGAGGAGGTGTGTGACAAGGAGGGGCGCCACCTGCAACTGGTGGACAAGACCTTTATCGACGATCCGCAGGCGGCTTCGCTGGTGCAGCGCCAGTTGATGCAGCTTCAGTGGCAGCACGGGGTCGATCGGCTAGCACTCTCCCACGGCGCCTGGATGTTGATCCTCCACGCCTACCGCCACCACACCGAGGAGGCTCCCGGTTTGCCGCCTCTACGCGGCGGGCTGGCGCCCGTGGTGATCAAGCGGGTGCAGGAGTATCTGCAGGCCCATCTGGCCGATTCGGTCACGCTGGCAGAGCTGGCCCAGCAGGCGGGGCTGAGCGAGTATCACTTTGCCCGCATGTTCGGCCAGAGTCTCGGCTGCCCGCCCCACCGCTATCTGCTTGGGCTGCGGCTCAAACGGGCCAAGCAGCTGTTGGCCGGCCCTGAGCCGCTGGCCAGTATCGCCAGTCAGTGTGGCTTCTCTTCCCAGGCCCATTTCGGCAATCGTTTTCGCGAGGCGTTTGGTTTGACGCCGGGGCAGTGGCGGGCGCAATTGTCATCTTCTCGTCACAGATAACCCTGAGACTTTGGGCAAAAGAGGTGTACTCTCTACCACTTATCCATTGAAAGGAATGCCCATTGAATTATCGCAAACGTCAAATCCGTACCCGTCATCTCTGGTTCAGCCACTGGAATGCCCCGCAAGATCGCACCGCTGTTGTTACCCCTCCCGAACCTGCAGTGCCTCACAGTTCACGTTGAAAAAGCCCCGCCTGCGATAGGATTTTTCCGGTAACTTTGCCACTATTGCCCCATCACAATGATGTGGACATGGCTGGATGTTTCTGGAACGTATTGAAGTAAAAGGTTTTCGCGGTATAAATCGCCTGTCGCTCGGGCTGGATCAGACAACGGTGCTGATCGGTGAGAATACCTGGGGTAAATCGAGCCTGCTGCGCGCCCTCTGGTGTCTGCTGGGGCAGGATGCCGAGCCCTATCAGTTCACCGCTGAGGATTTTCACCAACCGGAAGATCCCGAATTGGCCCCGGCGCGCCACCTGCAACTGGTGCTCACCTTCAGTGAGCACAGACCCCAGATGTGTCAGCACTCCCGTCGGCTGGCCCGTCTTTGCCCCTCCTGGGTGCTGCACAAGGACAAATTCCACCGCATTCACTATCGCGCCAGCGCCGAGCTGCAGGCGGATGGCTCTGTGCTCACCATTCACGACTTTCTCGACGGGGTAGGCAAGAGCCTGCCCATCGCCAACACCCACGAGCTGGTCTGCATGCTCATCACCATGAACCCGGTGTTCCGGCTGCGGGACGCTCGTACCGCTCGCAACGGGGTGGAGACATTGCAATGGGGTGATCTCTCCGAGCATCGCCTGAGCGAGCTGGCGGACAAGCTGATCGACGAACCCCAGCGGATCGGCGAGCCGGAGCTCAAAGAGGCATTGCAGGCGGTGCGCCAGCTGATGGATCACTACTTCAACGCACTAGCCCCCATCAAGAACAAACCACGCAGTCAGCGCGACATCATCAATCGCCCCATGACATTGCGCAACCCGGGCAACCTGCATACCCTGCTGCGCCGCGCCGATAACCGCGCGCTGCAGCTGGCGATGGCGGGGATGGCGGCTACCCTGTTGCAAGCGCGGGGCAACCGCGAGCTGGAGGAGGGGGCCCGTCCCATCATGATCCTGGAGGACCCGGAGAGCCGGCTGCACCCGACCATGCTGGCGCTGGCGTGGGGGCTGCTGGAACAACTGCCGGGCCAGAAGCTGCTCACCACCAACTCGGGGGACTTGCTCTCCTCCCTGCCTCTCAATCAGGTGCGGCGGCTGGTGCGCCGTCAACAGGATATCCTCTGTCACCAGCTGGGGGGCGAGCGTTACAGCAGCGACGATCTGCGCAAGATCGCCTTCCACGTGCGGATCAACCGCCCCATGTCGCTGTTTGCCCGTTGCTGGCTGCTGGTGGAGGGGGAGACCGAGATCTGGCTGCTCTCCGAGCTGGCGCAGATCTGCGGTTACAGTCTGCGGGCCGAAGGGGTGCGGATCATCGAGTTTGCCCAGTGCGGCCAGTCGCCGCTGATCAAGGTGGCGCGGGACTTTGGCATCGAGTGGCACCTGCTGACCGATGGCGACGAGGCGGGGCTCAAGTATGCCACCTCGGCCCGGGGCCAGCTCAAGGGAGAGCGGGAGCGGGACCGACTGACCCAGCTCCCTGCCGCCGACATCGAGCACTACCTCTATCACAACGGTTTTGAAGCTGTGTTTCGCCGCGAAGCCGGGGTGGGCGGGCGTGCCATGTGGAGCGCCAGTCACATCATCAATAAGGCTATTCATCACCGCAGCAAGCCGGGAATGGCGCTGGCGGTGGTGGAAGAGGCGGAGCGGCTCGGCGCCGAGCATATTCCGCCGGTGATCCGCCAGATGTTTGCCCGGGTGGTGGCGCTGGCCCGCGGTCAGGGCTAAAGCCAGCGCCGTATCCCGTCCCTATGGACATGGCTGCCAGCAGGGCACCCTTCAAGGTGGGCCCTGCTGGCGCAAATTGCCCCGGATTGTTTGCCCGCGATTGTTTGTCGCGATTGGGGATAGCCGCCGGTTTGGGTATACTCGCCCCTCTCTGGCGCCCCGGTGGCGCACCTCGAATCTTTACTGCTGGAGGCGTCGTGTTCGTCCAACTCCCTTTTTGGCTCTTTCCTCTCACCGGATTGATGGCGCTTGGCGCCCTGATCGCCCTCGGCATCGTGCTGTGGCGCGGTGATATCTGCCCTGGCCAGCGCTCGCGCATCAGTCAGCAGCTCTTCTCCATCTGGGTCATTACCGCGCTCTCCCTGATGCTGGCGGTAGAGGCCAAGGCGGCCAGCTGGCTCATCTGGAGTGGTGGGGGCGCACTGGTGCTCGGCGTCGGCTTGTCACTGGCTCAGTCACGGCTGGAGGGCAAGCGTTCAGTCCCCTCGACACTGCTCTGGCTACCAGCGTTGCCGCTCGCTCTCTATGGCATCGGGCTGCTGCAACTGCAGGGCTGGGTGAGCGGCCTGCTGCAGATGGCGATACTGGGGGCGGCCTTTGCCCACCTGATGCTGCTGCGGGCCCGTCATCGTCTCAAGGCATTCAACACCCTGTTGCCGCTGGCCGGTCTGGTGGGGGCGATGGCCAGCCTTGTCTGGCTGGCAGTGCTGGTGGGCTGGCAAGGGGGGGAGGCCAATCTTGATGCCCTGATCCCGGCGGTGGTGACCCAGGCAGCGTTGCTGGTGGCCTCTCTGCTGCTCTGGTTCAGCCCGCTCTATTTGCAGCGTGATACCGCGCCAGTGGTGGTCTCCACCTCCCTGTGTGGCCTGCTGATCGCCCAGATTGCCGCTACCAGTGTGTTGCACCAGCTGATCTGACACTGGCGCTGAAAAGAGAAAGCCCCGAGCCTTGGCTCGGGGCTTTTGCATATCTGGCTTGCAGGAATCGCAACTATCAATTCACAGCAATCGATCAATAGAAATCGTCGGCCCCGCAGATAAAGAGGCAGCTGCTGCGCGGCTGGGCGAGATACTCCCGGGTCAGCCCCTCCAGCGGCATGCCGAAGGTGCAGATATCTTGCGGCGAGGGGAGGGCGGTATCGAGGATCCGCCGCCAGTAGCCGCCGACCCCCTTTGGCGGGCTCGGCAGGTTGAAGGTGAGGGGCTCCCAGTAGGCGTTGAACAGCACATAGAGCGCCAGCTTGGTTTCGCTCGACAGCGCCGACATGGCGATGGCGTGGGAGTGGGGGCTGAAATCCGGTTGCCCGGCGTTGACCCCGTGCCAGCAGATCTCGCTGTGGCGCAGGATCTCGGTGAGTGACAGCGGCATGCTCTCCTGTTCCGGGCGCTGAAACAGGTGTTTGCGGTACTGGATCAGCTCCTTCATAAAGCGGAACATCTCCTGACTGCGGGCATTGGGCAGCCAGTTCATCCAGCAGGTGGCGTTGTCCTGACAGTAGCCGTTGTTGTTGCCCCGCTGGGTGCGCAGCAGCTCGTCTCCCATCAGCAGCATGGGGGAGCCCACCGAGAGCAGGGTCGCCACCATCATGTTTTTGGCCTGGCGCATCCGCAGGGCGTTGATCTGGGGATCTTCTGTCACCCCTTCATGGCCGTGGTTCCAGCTGAAGTTATGATCGCAGCCGTCACGGTTCTCCTCCCCGTTGGCCTCGTTGTGCTTGCTGTTGTAACTGGCCCAGTCCCACAGGGTAAAACCGTCGTGGCAGGTAACGAAGTTGATGCTTTTCTCGGGATCGGCGTGGTGATAGTGGTAGATGTCGGGACTGCCGCACAGCCGCTCGACAAAGGCGGTGACGCTGTTGTCATCCCCGCGCAGGAAGCGGCGCACATCATCCCGGAACTGGCCGTTCCACTCACGCCAGCGGGCGCCGGCCAGTGACCCCACCTGATAGAGTCCCCCCGCATCCCAGGCTTCGGCAATCAGCTTGATGTCGGCGATGTTGGGGTCGGTATCTATGGTGCGCAGGGTAGGCGCATTGGCCTGCGGCTGACCCGATTCATCCCGCGACAGAATGGCCGCCAGATCAAACCGAAAGCCATCGACGTGCATCTCCTGACGCCAGAAGTGGAGGCTGTCCATGATCATCCGCAGCACCACCGGATGAGCGCCGTTGAAGGTGTTGCCGCATCCCGAATAGTTGGTGTCCTTCTGGTTGTTGTCGAGGATGTAGTAGGCCTCGTTGTCGATGCCGCGAAACGAGAAGGTGGGGCCATCATCACCCCCTTCGGCGGTGTGGTTGTAAACCACGTCCAGGATCACCTCGATATTGGCCTTGTGCAGCGCCTTGACCATGTCGCGAAATTCGGTCAGCGGATCATCGCCGCAGGCGTATTGGGCATGGGGGGCGAAAAAGGACATGGGGCTGTAACCCCAGTAGTTGGAGAGTCCTTTGGGCGCATCCTGAGGATCGAACTGGAACACCGGCAGCAGCTCGACGGCGGTGACACCGAGATATTGCAGATAGGGGATCTTCTCAATCAGCCCGAGATAGGTGCCACGCAGCGCCGGATCGACCCCGGAGCTCGGGGACTTGGTAAAGCCCCCCAGATGCAGTTCGTAGATCACCGAGCGGGAGAGGGAGTGAGCGGGCAGTTTGTCTCCTTCCCAGTCGTAGTAGCGAGTATCGACCACCTTGTTCTTGGCGCAACAAGCCAGATTGCTGCCTGGACGGGCCGCCGCCCATCGATCGTAATGGGCGCCAAGCTCGATGCTGCGGCCGTAAGGGTCGAGCAACACCTTCTCGGCATCGAAGCGGGTGCCGCCATATGGGCGCCACGGGCCCTGAATGCGATAGGCGTAACGTTGCCCGACCGAGATCCCCTCCACATGGATATGCCAGTAGTAGGCGGTGCGGTTGAGGCGCGGGGAGAGGGGGATCACCTCGGGGGTCACATCGTCTGCGCTTGCGAAGAGCAGCAGTTCGACCCGGCTGGCGAGGCGTGCCCAGATCGCGAAGTTGACGCCGTGACTGTCGGGTGTGGCCCCCAACTGACGGCAGTGACCGGCGGAGATGCGCATATTCTACCTACCCAAAATGAGGAGTGTTCACCTTATTGAGTGTAGTGCCGGATGCCTGGCAAGGACTCGATTGCCTGAAAAAACAGCATGATGCTGCTAATGACCGCACTATTTGTCCGATTAATCTACGAATAAACTTTTTTTGAGATATTTACTTGCAATCTGTGCGCTGGCGCCTATTATTGGCGACCTCAGGCGCGGGGTGGAGCAGCTCGGTAGCTCGTCGGGCTCATAACCCGAAGGTCGTCGGTTCAAATCCGGCCCCCGCAACCATCTGAGATCCTGACCAGTCAAGCCGGTGTAACCGGTTGGTGGGAAAGGAGAAATCGAACTGGCTACTGCTCGGCCACTTCGAGAAAAAAATCGGACGCGGGGTGGAGCAGCTCGGTAGCTCGTCGGGCTCATAACCCGAAGGTCGTCGGTTCAAATCCGGCCCCCGCAACCAACTCTTTCGTCAGCATGCGATTGTGTAAACAGTCGAAGGCAGACAAACGCCACCAAGCTACTGCTCGGCTTGAGGGTGACAATTCGGACGCGGGGTGGAGCAGCTCGGTAGCTCGTCGGGCTCATAACCCGAAGGTCGTCGGTTCAAATCCGGCCCCCGCAACCAACT